>JAGHSP010000320.1 GCA_018065815.1 Candidatus Sodaliphilus limicaballi
TGCGAGGGCATCATGGCATGCAACCACATGGGAGTTGCCACCGACCACATCCACGAGGTGTCGTTGCCGTTCTACACAAGCGATCCCAATGGGCGCGGCAAGGTGACCGCCGCCGACAGCGTCATCCTGCGCAACATAATCGAGAAAGTGCGCCCGCACCAGATTTTCGTTGCCGACGACCTCACCGACCCCTTCGGCACCCACATGCGTGCCACCAACGCAGCGCTCATGGCCATAGATGAAATCAAGAACGAGGACTTCATGCAGCAGTGCCGCACTTGGCTCTACCGCGGACAGTGGGGACAGTGGGACATCGACCGCGTCGAGATGGCCGTGCCCATGAGCCCAGAGGAGTTTGAATACAAGTCAAACGCCATCCTCAAATACCAGTCGCAGTTGCACGACGCACCCTTCCACGACCACACCGACGGCAACCTGGCATGGCAGCAATCACTCAACCGCAACCGCAACCTGGCACAGCACTATCAAGAACTGGGTCTCGCCTCCTACGAAGCCATCGAGGCATTCGTCCAGTATCATCCGTAACCCTACATTCACTCCCCCCACACACATAGAAAAGCCCGAGACCACATGGTTCCGGGCTTTTTTCTGGTGAGCAACTAGCAGTTAGTCGAGATGGCTTGAGAAGAAAATGTCTTTGGGCGAGACTGCGAGCGACTTGAGGTCCATGCCGCGGCGTTTCATCTCGTCGCCCATGCCCCACGTGAGCCGCGACCCGATGGGCGTGGGCTCGCACAACTGTGTGTTATACAGCTTGAGATACAGGTCATAGACCAGCTCGCTGCAATAATACTTGCGGTTGTTCATGTCAAACGCCAGGTCATAAGGCGTGCCCAGCACATTTCTGTATTTCAGCTTCATGTTGGCGTCGCCCTGCTCGGGGTGCTTGACCCAGTACATGCCCCACAGGCCGCGGTCGATGAACCTGTCGAGCGGCGTGAGCTTCACTATCCCGCCAGCCTCAAGCACATAGGGCTTGCCGTTCTTCATCACGATGACTCCGCAATGGGTGATGGGCGACAACGTTGCCGCTGCAATCAAAGGACTCTGGCGGGACTTCGAGGTCTGGAATATGACATCACCCTCATGCACCTCGGGATTGTGGCTTGTGCGCACACCCATATAAGGTCCCACTATCGCTGCCAACACTAATGCAATAACTATTGCTACCCAATACTTCTTTTTCATAATATTCATTTTTTTGTGACATTAAACTTTCATGCCACAAAATTAATACCCGGCACATCATTCCGCTGAATAATGTGCCGGGTATTGTATGAATCGCCAGTATTGTTGTGCGAACTAGCAACTAGCGCTATGACCTATCTATCACTTCATAGACTTGGTGGTGCATGTTGCACCGTCGCTCATGGTTGTCACCTCGATGTTCACACCCTTGTGGGGAGTGCTGCTTGCCTGGCCGGCGAGGTTGTAGTAAACTGTCGAAACAGGGTAAACATCGGTTGCGATGTCTTCTATTGCAGTGATTATACCCTTATTGGAGATGGGTTTCATCGCAAATGGCAGGTAACGGTATTTCTCGTTGGGGCAATTGGTGTCGTAGGTGTAAGTGAACTTTTGTTCGATGTCGTCAACGAGGAGGAAGTCGCTGTTCACCTCGCTAGCAGCGATGCGTGCAGGTGCTTTCATGCCGGCGTTCTCCTCGGCAGTCTCATCGACATAAGGAGTCACATTGCTGTCCCAGCTCACCACGCGCGACAC
>JAGHSP010000359.1 GCA_018065815.1 Candidatus Sodaliphilus limicaballi
GAGTGCACTGAGCAAAATCGGCTGGGGTATTGTTGGAGGGGGGTGTTAACCGCCATTTCTTGGCTTTTGACACACCTTCATCTCTCGGTCGTAACTTAACCCTGTGGCAACTTGTAATTTGAACTTCGTCCTCCTTCACCACTTTTTAGCAGCATACCTTTGGCAATGAGGTCCGTAATATCGCGCAATGCAGTATCTTGCGAGCATTTATTTATTTTAGCCCACTTTGATGATGTGAGTTTGCCCTCAAATCCATCCCAAAGCATGTTGACGATGCGCTGTTGGCGTGCATTTATATTGACGCTGGCGAAGTGTTGCCAGTATTCGTGTTTCTGAATTACGCGTTGCAACTTGTCCAATGCTCTGATTAGCGCATGTTCAACAATAGAAACAAACCATTCAATCCACATTGTGACATCAAGTCCGCTTTTCTGCGTGCGTTCTATTATGTCGTAATAAGATTTCTTTTCCCGGCATATTTGCGCTGAAACCGAATAATATCGATGCGGCATTCCATCGGCACGTGCAAGAAGCATGTCGGTGATGGTGCGCGTGAGCCTCCCGTTGCCATCGTCAAACGGATGAATACTGACAAACCAAATGTGCGCAATAGCAGCCTTGACGATGCTATCGATGGTTTGGACATTGTTGACCCATTCAATGAATTCTTGCATCATCGCAGGAACCATGTGCGAGGGAGGAGCCTCATAGTGAATTGTTTCCTTACCCATTGGACCCGATACCACCTGCATCGGTTCTTCTCCTACACGCCAGCCTGCTACCGTGATGCGAAACGAGCCGCTGTAACCAGTCGGAAAAAAAGCTGCATGCCAACCAAATAGACGATTTGAAGTCAGCTCCTTGTCATAGTTGCGGGATGCATCAACCACCACTTGCGCAAGTCCATCGGCATAGTGGTCGGTATGAACCTCTCCTGTCTCAATTCCTAGTTGCCGTGCAATAGACGAGCGGAGCGAGGCCACATTTATTGATTGCCCTTCAATTTCAGACGAAGTCTTAACTTCCTCGGTCATTGCTTCTAGTTGTGTCAAGTTTTGTGTCTCAAATCCGAGCAGGCTTAACCGCCCAGTGAGTTCGCCCTGCAACTGATGCACACGTGCCAGTTGTGTAGATAATCGCAAACTGTCCCAGCAGAAGTGCGGCCACCTTTGTTTTTGCCATATATAAATTGCTCTTTGTCCCATTTTGTGCTTTTTATGGCTGCAAAATTAATTTAGTTATCGCACATAACCAAGAAATGCGGCGAAAAAACGTCTTATTCACCGCATTTTTTGCGTAGAATAGAATAAGTATTCACCGCATTATGGAATCGGTGTGAGTGTAAAATGCCATCATAGGGACTGTCCCTTTGATGGCATTCTTGGTACTCTGTGGCCTCTGTGTCTTCGTGGGAGATTGGGGAGATTAGGTTATAGTTGGTCGGCAAGGTGGGTGAGGAATGGGCGCAGGATTTTGCCTGATGGCTCGGCTACGCGCGTGCTCAACTCGATGTCGTTGCCCAGGCCGTTCAGCACGTTGAACTGATGGTTGCCATATTGGTCAAAGTCGGCCACGGTTTTTTTGAGGTGTGCGGCAACAAGGCGGTCGGCATCGGTCTGCCTGCCGGATTTTTTAGCATCGATTTGGTCCAGCAGCTGGATGGTGAGCGCGGCCATGTCGCCCAGGCAGTTGAGCCAGGGCTGGATGTCGGCCACGAGGAGCGAATCGCACTCTCTGCCCGAGGCTGCCATGTCCTGCATGGCTTGGCAGGTGCTCAACACTTTCAACATCTCGGCCTTGACAGGCGCACTGTTGCCATTGCTCTTGTAGGCATCCACAAGACTTGCCATGGGCTCGTTGTCATAGTAGCGCAGGAACTGCGACAGGTACTCGAAATCGGTCGCTCTGTCTTTCCCCACTACTGCTTTCACGGCGGCGTGATAGTCGGCCTCGTTGTCGAAGGCGGCGTTGTTCCAGCTGTAGTCACCCACGCCGAACAGGGCAAACTTTGACGCCTCGCCCTGCTGCATGGGGTTGGCGATAAGGGCGCTGGCACCACGAAGGTCGGGGGCGAGCGTGGCGTTGTTGTCGATCCAGCGCTCGTCGGCAAAGTTGCTGTAAGTGTCGCGCACAAATAGCTTTGTCATGTCGTTGTCGTTGCAAGGGTAATTCCACCACCATGCTAGCCCGCGCCCCAGTTCGCCCGACACCACGTCGAGGTCGTGGGTGTTGGGCACTGTCCACACGCTATTGCCGGTGATGTAGATGATGGCCTGGGGGTGGGTCTTGCCCAGTGCACGGTAATATTTCTCGTGAGTCGGCGCATTGACCCATGAGTAGGCATAGAGCTGCGGAACAAAGTTGATGGGCTTGACCGTGTCGGCAGGCGAAGCGTAGTTCTTGTTCCATCTGTTCTCGATTGCGGTTTGCAGCTCGGTCAGGCGGTCGGCATTGAGACGAAGTGTAGCATCGTCGGTGGGAACACCCACGTCATCAACGAAGCAACCAAACTGTCGCACGCCCAGGTCGTGCATAATCTGGAACTTGCTCATGATGCGGTCTATCACAGTGTTGTCGCCAGGATCGGTGAATGCCGGCCCGGGGTGAATGGCCCAGATGAAGTTCACCTTGGTGTCGCGTGCCACGCTGGCAATGTCGCGCATCATGCCCGACGAGAGGTAACCTATGGACTTCTGCTTGGGCGTGATGCTGTCGGGATAAGCCTCGGCCCACTTCTGCGAATGATAGGGGTCAGACTTGGCGCCATACATGTAGGCATTCATCTTGTAGCGTGCCATGAAGCGAAAAAGGTCCTTGGTCACGTCGGCGCTATAAGGCACGCCATAGTAGCCCTCGATGACCCCGCGATACTGGATGTCGGCATAGTCCTCAATCAGGACGCAAGGAAGATTAGAAGTGCCGCGGTCCAGAATCTGTTCGAGCGAGGCAAGCCCGCAGAAGGTTGCATCGGTGTTTTCGCCCAGGATAAGCACGTCGGCCTTCTTGGTTCCGTTCATCACCAGCACGTGGCGGTCATATTTTCCTGCCACTGCCAGGGCATTGCGGTTGACCTTCAATCTGTCGGCATAACTGTTGGCCACGCCTTTCTTGCCGTCAACGGCGAGATAGACGCACGACATCTTGCTGCTAGGCTTGGCTGACACGACGGGAGTGAGTCCGCTGGCCGAGAGCACCTGCAATGCGCGCCTGACGGTTACTTGGTCTATTTGCGGGTCGGCAACCACGGTGACCTGCTGCGTGAACGAGGTTGTTCCGGCGAGCGCCTTCTGCATGTGGGGAACAGGGTAGATAGTATAAGCATCATGTGCCCAGAGGGTGGTGAGCGATGCCACCATGATTGCTAGGGTCAATAGTAATTTTTTCATTGCAATATGTTGTGATTGTTACGTGCTACAAAGTTACGCACAATTTGGCAGAAAAGAAAATAACGACACAGGAAATCCGCTCCGAGCGATTGCCCTCGCTGTGGTCACCCCGCGGAGAACCGCGGGACACAGTGGCTTGCTTTGTGCCAAAGGGAGGGGCGCAGTTGTCATCGTTATCGCCATCGTCTAGGTTCGCAAGCGAAAAAGTTTTCGTTTTCATTTTCGTTTTCGTGAAAAATTGCTACCTTTGCACTATAATGAAAAAGACTGCACTCAAATATAGCATATTAGCCGTTCTGGCTGTGGTTTGCGCTACTATTGCGCAGGCCAAGAAAGCCCAGAAGATCGAGCCGTCCTATGCGTGGACCATCAGTGACCCGCTGGGCGACCGCAGCGAGACCGAGATTGACACCTCATTTGTCAACTACCACCTGCATGCCGTGCCCACCTCGCCCAGCCTGGCATGGGCCACCACGGGCAACTATGGCGCTCCGGGGCAGGACCAGATTTTCTTCAACCGCGACAGTTACAGCGAGTTCTTCTTCGAATCGGCTCTCGCCCCCTGGCTGCACAGCACCGAGAGCCACGTGTTCTACAACACACGCATCCCCATGACGCTCATCTCGCACACCACGGGCGGTAACAAGTACAGCAACCAGGACCGCACGATGATCACCTTCAGCGGCAATGCGACCAAGCGACTGCAAATAGGCGCCAACATGGATTACATCTACTCAAAAGGGTCCTATGAGTACCAGGCCGACAAGAACTTCACCTGGAATCTGGGCGGCAGCTACACTGGCGACCGCTATGAGTTGCAGACGTTCTTCAACCACTATGCCTTCACCACCAAGGAAAACGGCGGCATCACCGACGACCGTTACATCACCCGCCCTGCCGACGTGCAAGGCGGCGAGAGCAAGGTGGATAACAAGAGTATCCCCACTCATCTCACATCGAGCGAGAGCAACCTGGGCGGCACGCACTTCTTCATGAACCACCGCTACAAGGTGGGATTCTACCGCTACCAGCGCGACTCGGTGACCGACACCATCGTGAGCAAGTATTACGTGCCCGTGACCAGCTTCATCTGGAGCATGGACTACAAGGACAGCAAGCACCGCTACACCAACAAGAGCGGCGCGGAGGACACCACATTCTTCAAGCACACCTACTTCAACCTGGGCGGCACCGCCGACACCACCCGCTACATGACGCTGACCAACACCGTGGGCATCTCGATGCTTGAGGGATTCAGCAAGAAGGTGAAATTCGGCTTCTCGGCCTACGCCTACCACCAGCTATACAAGCAGACCCTCCAAGCCGAAGCTATGCCCAGCGAGACACCCATAGCACCGGGACTCTCGCCCATACCCACCTATGTGCCTCGCACCGAGACCGAGAACCGCTTCTACGTGGGCGGCAAGTTGAGCAAGACACAGGGCTCGATACTGCGATACAGCGCCACTGCCGAGCTGGGACTTGCCGGTGGAGTGGAAGGCGACATCTATGCCGACGGCGACATCAGCACGCGCTTCAAGCTGCTGGGCGACACCGTCACCGTGAGGGGTTACGGCATTTTCAGCAATCTCGCGCCAGCCACGTTGCTATATATCTTTGCCTCCAACCACTTCATCTGGGACAACGACTTCAGCAAGGAGAAACGCTTCCGCGTGGGCGGCGAGCTGGACCTGCCCTTCAGCGGCACCAATATCAACGTGGGTTATGAAACGCTCAAAGACTTTGTCTATTTCAACCACGACAACATGCCCACGCAGCACAGCGACATGTTGAGCGTGTTCAGCGCCACCCTGAAGCAAGACCTTGCGTTCAAGGCCCTGCACTGGGACAACGAGGTGACCTACCAGGCATCGAGCAACCAGGGCGTGCTGCCCCTGCCCAAGCTGGCGCTTTACAGCAACCTGTATCTCCAGTTCCTGGTGGCAAAGGTGCTGCACGTGCAACTGGGCGTGGACTGCAACTACTACACCAGCTACTACGCGCCAGCCTACAATCCTGCCACAATGACCTTCCACACGCAGGATAAACAGAAGTGCGGCGACTTCATGTATATGAACGCCTACGCCAACTTCCGCCTCAAGCGCGCGCGTTTCTTCGTGCTCTACACTCATGCCAACGGCAAGCTATTCGGCGGCGACAACTACTTCTCGTCGCCCCACTACCCTCTCTCGCCCCGCTGCCTGCGCGTGGGAGTGAGCGTCGATTTCGCCAACTAACAGCCCTGGAGCGCAAAATCTTGACTTTTGCAACAAAACAAGCCCGTTTTGCATAAAAAAGACACAAAAGTCGCCGTTTTAAGTGCAAAAATTTTATTTTTCCGAATATTTGCACTACATTTGCACCATAAATGAACAAGCAAAAAAATTGACTAAAACATTTTATTAACAAAAAATTATGAAGAAATTATTACTTAATGCAACAAGCGCGCTGTGTGTTGCAGCGTGTGCAATGTGTTCGTTCACAGCAAATGCCGAGGAATTTTATCAGGAAGACTTCACCAGCACCACAGGCAGCGTCTATGTAAGCGCCCTGCCCGAAGGCTGGGACTACATCGGTTCTCTGAGCTATACCTTTGAGCGCGAGCTCGACAAGTATCACAGCAAGGGCGGCGCTATCGCCATTGGTACTAACAGCACCAACTACCTGGTTACTCCTCCCGTGAAGGGTAAGTTCGCCTTCTGGATGCGCAGTTACACCAAGAGCTACAGCGGCCTCATCAAGGTTTACCTCGTGGGCGAGGAAAACGGTGTACTGGTGCTTGGCGACCAGATGGGCGACAATGCCACCACAGGCAAGAACACCACATGGGAACAGAAGTGGTTTGAGACCGAGCAGCCCACACGCGTTGCTATCCTCATGGACCATGCCGTGATCGACGATTTCTATGCCGACGAGCGCGTAGAGGAGCCCTTCACAGCAGTTACCGACATCACCGTTAAGAGCAACACCACCGGCCAGGCCTACAACCTGATGGGACAGCCCGTCAAGGCCGACGCCAAGGGCATCGTGATCATCGACGGAAAGAAGAAATTCAACCGATAAATAACTCATAAACTCCAATTTTTAACCCAGAGGAAAAGAGTCTGTCATGATGCAAGCACACCGTGACACACCCTCATCCTCTTTTACCCAAAACAATCAAATAGAGTATGAAACTTACATCTGCAATCTCTAGCGTGATGGCTGCACTGGCAATCATGCCGGCAGCAAACGCCACAGCCGAGAATGTCGTTATCAACGGCAACATTATCGATTGGTATTATTACGGCAAGGACATACATTCGTCCAACACCGGCTGGTACCAGATGCCCGTGGGCGGCATTGACACTCCCGCCAACCTGGGTATGTTCCAAATCGCCATCGACCCCAGCAGCACAAAGGAAGACAAGTATGTGGGCATGGACTTCATGGCCGACAACCTGCGCAACCACGTGCTTTACAGCAACGCTGGCGGTGTATTTACCGGCGACTACTTCTACAGCTTCTTCATGCACGAGACTCCCGAGTCGCAGGAGAGCAATGAGGAGTATGGCAGCGAGGAGTGGGAAATCCTCATTCGCAAGTGGGACCTCGAGACAGGCAAATATGAGACGCTCGACAAGCGTCTGCCCGCCCAGCCCACCGACCTCACCTACGACCCCATCAACGACCGCGTGTATGGAATCTTCCGCATCTTCACCGAGGAAGAGGATTATTACTATGAACTGTGCGAGCTCGACATGGAGACCTTCGAGGTGCGCCAAATCTCTCACGAGATGTTTGACACCTATCAGGATCCCCGCGCACTTGCCATCAACAGCAAGGGCGAGATCTACGGCATCACCCAGCGCGGCGAGGTGCTCAAGTTTGACAAGGAGACTGGCGCATGCACCCGCGTGGGAAACACAGGTTTCTGCACCCAGGAACGCATGATGAGCGCTGCCTTTGACTTCCGCACCGACAAGCTCTACTGGCTGGGATATGTCAACGACGGCATCAAGGACCACAGCGACACATCGGGTTCTAACAATCACCTCTCTATTGCCGAGGGCGGTCGCGACACCGGTATCTTTGAGGTAAACACCACCACCGGCGTGGCTACACTGCTCAGCAAACCCGAGCACAAGGAGTTTGACTACGAGGCAATGAAACTCAACTGGGCGGGCAAGGTGCAGATGACAGGCATCTGGGTTGACGGCAGCTTTGAGAAAGCCGACCAGGACCTCAAGGTTGACCTCGTGAGCGCGCCCCAGAGCCTCAAAGCTGGCGAGACCGGCGAAATCCAGGTGAAGGTTAAGAACATAGGCAAGAACCTCGTGGGCGAGGATGACTGGAGCGTAGAACTGCAGGCTGGTGGCGCCAAGGTGGCAAGCAAGAGCGGCCGCGACCTTGAGAAGGGCGAAAGCCGCGTGGTTAAGTTCGCTTACACCGCTCCTGCCAGCGGTCCCGTGGCTCTCACTGCCGTGATCGTGAGCGACAAAGACCAGGTTGCTGCCAACAACAGCACTGCCGAGTTCACTATCCAAGTTGTTCCTGGCGGCATCAAGGGCGACGTTGACGGTGACGGCGAGGTTGACACCAACGACCTCAACGCTGTGATCAACGCCCTCGTTGGCAAGGGTTCAGCAAGCAACACCGACGTCGATGGCGACGGCACAACCGACGTGAGCGACGTTAACGCACTTATCAACCTCGTTTTAGGAAAAGGAATGTAAGAACGCTGCGCTTTAAGACATTAAGATTTTAAGATATTAAGAGCATCATGTTTGGTCATGGTGCTCTTAATTTATTCCTAATTTTTAGTGTCCGGTAAAAACGTCGGAGACGTTAGAGACTCGAAGAGTCTCACCATGCTCTCCGAGCCTTGGAGCAGGCTCTTGGAGCTTCGCACCTGCGCGCCTACACCGTTATCAAAGATGCTGTCCTTCGGACAGAAAGCAATTTTGATGCGGTTGCCCTGGCGTTCTTCCCTCCCCTATTTGCTTCTTTCGTAAAAAATCACTACCTTTGCCGTGATGAACATAGTGCTTATCAATCGTAGCGACCACTTGGGCGGGGCAGCCATTGCTTCGC
>JAGHSP010000118.1 GCA_018065815.1 Candidatus Sodaliphilus limicaballi
GGTCTAAAAAATCCACTATATATTCAATGAAAAAAATCAGTGAGATCAGTGAGATCCGCGCGGGGAGTTCCATTGGTGAATAGTTACACTTTTTTATTAGCGAAAAAAGTAGTTACTTTGCAGTGCAATTACGGCGTTGGGATAACGACGGCATTGTTTGGGTATACGCGTTCTGCGTTATGTCCAAGTATTATACGGCAATTATAGTTTTCAAGTATTAGTAATTATTAGTATTGGGGGTCTTGGCATGGATATGTCAATACCTTTTTTTTCTTTTGCAGGATGCGAGATCCTTGCCGTCGGAAAGAGGGAACATGCCCTTATCCCAGCCATATCGTCCTGCATTCGCAGGCCTTCATGACTGGCTACCGTATTTCATCCCTATGGGGATGGCCACAATGCGGCACCAGACCTCTTGCTTCTGATCAGCCGGATATTTCCTGGCCAAATCACGGTTTTGAAATCATAAAGGCGACCTACGGTGGTGCGTAGAGGTCGCCTTAAATGATCATGTTGCTTTTTTGACGTTAAGAAACAAATGGGATTAACGGCGTACGACCTTTGCCTTGGGGCAACCCTCAAATTTCGTGTTGTCAAAATGGCTCTTGTCAAAAGTGCTGCTCACGCTCACGGTTTTGAGTTTGGGGCAATCCACAAAAGCACTTGTCGAGCATGTTTCTACACCACTTTCACAGTATATTGTTGTGAGTTCGGGCAAGTTGCAGAAAGCGCTTGAGGGAATGTTCTTGATATTACCGGTCACAACGATCTTGGTGATGTTGTGGTCACGCACGATGGCGTTTTTCTCAAGAGAAGTAACCTTGTAGGTTTTTCCCTTGTGCTTTACCTCATCGGGGATAGTAACAGTGCCACTGAGGCTGGCGCTCTGAACACAGCTGGTGACAGCCACTGTGCCAGCCGAGCTCGAAGTTGCATCCGATGTCACTTTGTAGTAGAGTTCGTCGCCCTGGTATTTGAAACCGAAGGTGATACCAACAATGCTCTTTTGAGCAAAAGCTGCCGATGCCACAAGCACTGCGGCAAGGAGTAAGAGTAATTTTTTCATAATAGTAATAATTGTTATAGTTAATTGTGAACTTTGTATATTGTCACTACTTTAATATTAGCGTCATGAAGTCGTTGTTCATTGGTTATTTTGCAAGCACGAGGCACATATACTGCATTAACTTTGGGGCAGTTTTTGAATGGATGCCCAGAAAGTTCACCTACGCCATCGCCAAGCCACACTTCACGCAGGTCTGGACAATTCACAAAAGAATCCATCGAGACTCTCCTTACAGTACCAGGCACAACGATTTTCTCCACATTTCTAACACCAGTAAATGCATCGTTATCTAACCAAGCTACTGTGTAAGTCATTCCTTCATAGGTCACGCTGCTTGGGATTTCCACTTCTCTTGAGAGAGATTTGTTCTTTACAAAGACTGCAACGGTGTTGTTTTTAGAAATTATATAGCTAAGCACATTGCCCTTGTAGTTGTATTCAAAAACAGTTCCCAACGAGTTTTTCGGTGCCGACCTTTTAACGACAATATCCGACGCGTTGATGACAGGAATGGAAATGATGCACAAAAGCAGGATAGTTAGGATCTTTTTCATAATGATTTATTGTTTGTGATTTATGTTTGTTAAGAACCTTGTTGTCTGTAAATTCTAGCCTTTCGGCCATTCGCGATTGGGAATGTATCTCCAAGTTCGCGTCTTCCCACAATGCCCACTTTTTCCAATACTGTGCAGCGTATGAATGCGTTTTTGTTTACTTCGGGCGAGCCATTAATCCATACCGTTTTAAGATTTGGGCAATCTTTGAAAGCGTTTGCGCCAATGTATTCAACTGTTTTAGGGATGTCAATGTTTGTGAATCCACCGCTAATTTTTGCATCATCGCATATTCTGGTCACCTTATATTTATTTCCATTTGGTCCCGTTATTTTTTCTGGTATGTTTGCCCACTGGTATGAACTTGCATCAGATATTGCGAAACCAGTGATATAAACTTCATTAGAATTGCGAACTACAAATCTGAACTTGATTTTACCAACATAGAGTTGGAAGTCCTCGGCACGTACTTGTGCTGCAGAAATTGCAATCACGGCAAAAAGCAAAAATGACAATACCTTTTTCATAATAAATCTGAATTTGTTTGTAACTGAATTTGTTTTTGATTGCAAATTTAAGAGTTGGGGTTCTTTTATCTGTTTCATGTGCGTTCTTTTTGCTTTCAAATCATACATTCCGGGCTATGTTTTTTCACAAAACCACTTTCAAATCATACAAAACACTGATAAGCAACGTGTTGTCTTTTTGCCCCCCTTTATGATTTTATTAAAGAAATTTGTGTATCTTTGTGGTATAATTGAGATGATTACTGTTGTATTTTGACTTTTTACATGATAAGGACTGTATTCTGTTTTACCCCTTTTGCCGTGTGCTTGTGGTGGTTTGTGACCTTCGCGCTAAATTATCGCAAAGCCGACTCTGCCAAGAAAACTCTCACTTGGTATGCGTTTGCCTGCACGCTGCTCTATTTTTGCCACGCCATTTTCTTTGCGGGCGAGATGCCCCTTGCGTTAGAATGCCTGTGGACGCTTTGCTCGTTATCGGTTTACCCCATCTACTACCTATACATCTGTCGCCTTACTTCGGACACCATCCC
>JAGHSP010000262.1 GCA_018065815.1 Candidatus Sodaliphilus limicaballi
TCCTTGTCATGCACAGTGACACCCTGCACAACAGCATCGGCCACGACCGAAGCCGAGTTGTTGCCCACCATGCAGTCGCGATGCCCAGGACTCGCCCACTCCGGCAAGAAACCGCTCTCACGGTAAGCATTGGCTAGACCCTGCTGCATCTTCTCGTTCATGCTGGGATATAACAAGTTAAGCAATGGGAACAAACTGCGGAATGTATCCCAAAAACCGGTATCGGTAAACATATATCCATCAAGGACTTTCCCGTTATACGGACTATAATGGATGATTTTGCATTCGGCGTTGATTTAATAAAGGCTGCTAGGAAACCGCAACGACCGGTAGAGGCATGAATAGAAAGTGCGCTTGGCGTCCACGTTGTCGTCCTCAACAACGACTCTATCCAATTTCTCATTCCACTCATTTTCAGCCCGTTCCTTTACTTTATCAAAATCATCCTTGCCTAGTTCGTTAAGGTTGAGCAAGGCTTGTTCCTCGCTAATGAAAGACGAGGCGACACGGGCGGTAACAACCGTCCCTTGATTGCAGTTGAACGAAACAACCGCACCGGCATGCGAGCCAGTTGCCGAAGCACCGGCATGCAATGTGTCGTTATAACCGTTTTCGACTATCCAAGCATCAGCAATATCGCAATCGACGTCAATGACAAAATAGTTCTTGAAGTTGCGCGGCACTCCCCCGCTATTCTTTGTCGTGTAACCTGTTATGCGGCGTTTAGCAGCATCTACGGTCACATGCGATCCACCATCAAACGCATCCACGACAATATTGTTCATGCCTGCGTTTCCAAAAGTAAACCTCAACACCGCAGCACGCGATGTGGGAGTAATCTCGGCAGTGATATTGTGACTTGCCAGATAAGCCTTATAATAATGCGGATGAGCATCTTCGGCCATGTGCGAGAACCAGCTAGAACGAGCGTTTTGATCAAACACAGGCTTGCCGCTAGTGGGCATAATGGCAAATTGGCCATAATCATTTATCCACGGGCTAGGCTGGTGAGTTTGCTTGAATCCCCGCAGTTGGTTTGACTGGTAAGTATAGGTCCAGCCATTACCCATTTCGCCTGTCATCGGAGTCCAGAAGTTCATTCCCCACGGCACAGCCACGGCAGGATAAGTGTTGCCGCTCGACAACGCATGACTCGAAGCGCTGCCCACCAGTGTGTTGACATAGTCAACCTGACCTGCAACCGCAAATATATTACAAACTAATGCAGTTATTGTAAATAAACCGGTTTTAGATAGATTCATTGAGAAAATACTTTTTGATGTTTTCACAAAATTATAAAATTTAATTCAAATAGTCAACATTTCACGAAATAAACTATCTATTACAATCTGTAAGTAGGCAAATAAAACTATTTGATTTTCGCACTCATTTTTTAGTCAAAAACATTTGGTGGAGTTAAAAATAATAACTACTTTTGAAAATTAAAACATAAACACAAACGACTTTGTGCACCCATATAGGGGCAACCTATTAGTACACAAGCCATTAAACTTAAAACTAAAAAATAAATAAAAACAAACCTCTCTTATGGAAATTAAGAATGCTGTTGCCGGCACACTCGAGTCCGGCGATATTCAGGTAATGATTGCACCCAGCGAGAGCAAAGGACTGCACATTGACCTTGAAAGTTCAGTTGCTTTCCAGTTTGGCGAGCAAATCAAGAAAGTAATCACCGAGACACTTACAGGCCTGGGCATCGAGGATGCACAAGTGAAGGCAAGCGACAAAGGCGCGCTCGACTGCACCATTCGCGCACGTGTCACTGCCGCCGCTGTCCGTGCCACAGGCAAGGACGTGTGGAAATAATTGTAATATCGACCTCATTAACATAATCATTATGCAACGATTAAGAAGAACAATGATGTTCGTTCCGGGTAACAACCCGGCGATGATGCAAGACGCATTCATCTATGGTCCTGACTCTATCATGCTTGACCTTGAAGATTCTGTGACTATGGCCGAGAAAGACGCAGCGCGTTTGCTCGTTCACCACGCTCTCAAAACCATCGACTACGGCAACACCGAGATGGTTGTGCGCATTAACCCGCTTAACACACCTTATGGCAAGAAGGACGTTGAGGCTGTAATCAAGGCTGGCGTACACGTGATACGCATGCCCAAGACCGAGACTGCCGATGAGATACGCGAGCTCGAGGCCGAAATCGAGAAGGTGGAGACCGAACTGGGCTGCCTGGGACGCACCCAGATTATGGCGGCTATCGAGAGCACGCTTGGCGTGATCAACGCCTACGACATCGCTACTGCATCAAAGCGAATGATGGGTATCGCCCTCGGCGCGGAGGATTATAGCGCTAACCTTAAAACACAGCGCACCCCCGAAGGCATGGAACTTCTCCTTGCTCGACAGACCATCGTGGTCGCTGCACGTGCGGCTGGCATCGACGCTCTCGACACCGTTTACTCTAACCTTAATGATATGGAGACTTTCCGCAAAGAAGTTGAACTCATCAAGTCTCTCGGATTTGACGGCAAGTCTATTATCAATCCCCGCCAAATCGAGGTTGTCAACGAGGTGTTTGCACCCAAAGAGAAAGAAATTCAGAAGTCTCTCACCATTCTCGCCGCTATCAAGGAGGCCGAGAAACGCGGCTCGGGCGTTATTGCTGTTAACGGCAAGATGGTTGACCGCCCCGTGGTTATCAGAGCACAACGTACCATTGACCTGGCTATCGCATCAGGCATTTTAACAAAGGAGGATATAGCATGAGTACATTAGTAGAACGCAAAGACCTCATTGCAGCAGCTGCTGCACAGATGGGCAAACAAGTATATAAGGGTGCCGAGGATGCTAAAAATCCTCTACCCCGCAAGGAACTGCATCAAGACGGTGGCAAAGTGACCACCCTTGAAGACGCTATCAAGCAAACTGGCCTCAAAGACGGCATGACCATCTCCTTCCACCACCACTTCCGTGGCGGCGACAAGGTTGTCAACATGGTGGTTGCCAAGCTCGCCGAAATGGGATTCAAGAACCTTCACCTTGCGGCATCAAGCCTGAGCGACGTGCACGAGCCTCTCATTGAGCACATCAAAAATGGCGTGGTTACCAAGATCTCCACTTCGGGACTTCGTGGCAAACTCGCCAACGAGATTTCTCACGGACTGATGGAAGAACCCGTCACTTTCCGTTCGCACGGCGGACGCGGTAGTGCCATCGCTACTGGCGACATGCACATCGATGTTGCATTCCTGGGTGCTTCTTCTTGCGACCCCATGGGCAACGCATGCGGCTACTCTCGATCAGAGAACGCCAAGTCTATATGCGGTTCTCTCGGTTATGCGCTCCCCGACGCACAGTATGCCGACAAGGTTGTCATCCTCACCGACGACCTCGTGGCTTATCCCAATACTCCCAACTCTATATCAGAGCGCAACGTTGACCACGTCGTAGTCGTTGACTCTGTGGGCGATTCATCCAAGATTTCTTCGGGTGCCATCCGCGACACCAAGAACCCCCGCGACATCCTTCTTGCTAAACAAGCTGCCAAGGTTATCATCAACAGCGGCTACTTCAAGGAAGGTTTCTCTATCCAGACAGGTAGCGGCGGTGCTTCTCTTGCAGCTGTGAAATACATACGCCAGAGCATGATCGACCAGAGCATCAAAGCTAGTTTCGCACTTGGCGGCATCACCGCCCACATGGTTAAGATGCACGAGGAAGGACTTATCGAGCGTCTCATCGACGTCCAGTCGTTTGACAAAGTTGCCGCAGAGTCTCTCAAATGCGATCCCATGCACAAGGAGGTATCGGCCAACGAGTATGCAAGTGCCGACGAGCCTGGTTCAGCAACCCACTGCCTCGACATGGTCATCCTCTCGGCTCTCGAGGTTGACGTGAACTTCAACGTGAACGTGCTCGTGGGTAGCGACGGCATCATCCGTGGTGCCATTGGCGGCCATCCCGACACTGCTGCCGACTCGGCATTGTCAATCATCGTGTGCCCGCTCCTGCGCGGACGCATCCCCTGCGTGGTAGATGAGGTCACCACTCTCATCACGCCGGGTTCCACAGTTGACGTTGTGGTTACCGAGTATGGCATCGCCGTCAATCCCAGCCGTCCCGACCTCAAAGAACGTCTCGTGAAGGCTGGTCTGCCCATCGTGGAGATCGCTAGCCTGCGCGACAAGGCACAGAGCATCATAGGCCATCCCGCAGCACTCCCATTCGGCGATAAGGTCGTGGGCGTGGTGATGAACCGCGACGGCAGTGTAATGGACGTGATTAAGAACATCAAAGGATAATTTCAGATCAGAGATCAGAGATTAGAGAGATAAGAAACTGCTATATTTCTTATGGAAATTACGCTTGACCAACTTTTAGCGAGCCGCGAGCAACGCAGTGCACGCCAACAGGAATTGCTCAATGACAACCCTGACGCTACCCTGGTGTGCCTCACTGTGATAATGCCCGGCAGCGTCAAGCGTAATTTCTTCTCTTTAATTACTGCCGGTGCGGCGCTACAATCCATGATAGAGCGCTACAACGGCACAATTCTTCATTTGAGCACTCGAGATCTCGTCACAGGATATGAAGCATACCTTGTCACGACTCTCGACCATGCCAAGGCAAAAGAAATTGCCAGCAATATAGAAGACACCCACCCGCTGGGACGTCTCTTTGATATTGATGTGATATTGCCCGATGGCGTTCCCATGTCACGGCATCAAGTGGGTTGCAGCCCGCGGCGATGCCTGCTCTGCGACAACGATGCACGGTTCTGCATGCGCAACCGTACTCATTCCAGCGAGGAACTGCACAACAAAATCAAAGATATGGTAAATGCCTATGTACAGTGAATATGAAATAATCCAAATGCCGCTCACGCTTGCTTCATGCCGAAATCGGGTTGAGCGTTTCCTGGCAAAGAACGAGCTTCGCCTCGACGATGTGGACTACTATGCTGTGGTCTCTCGTCTTGGCGATGACACCATTCTTGCAGGTGGCGGCTTGGATGGAGACATAATCAAGTGCATAGCAGTGGACGATTCGTTGCGCGGAACCGGCATGAGCCAACGCCTGGTATCACATCTGGTCAGCGTGGCACAAGACCGTGGCATCTTCAATGTCAAGGTATTCACCAAGCCGCAGAATGCCGCCATATTCGGCGACATGTCGTTCCACACCCTTGCCACTGCACCGCTTGCCGTGCTCATGGAGAACGGCATGGGAGGCTTGTCATCTTATTGCAGCTACTTGTCATCGCTTCGCACTGATAAAGGCACTAACGGGGTCGTTGTTATGAACTGTAACCCGTTCACACTGGGGCATAAACACCTCATTGATAGGGCTGCAGCTCAAGTAGATCATCTTTATGTCATCATTGTCAAGGAAGACAAGTCCTTGTTCTCAACTCGCCAGCGCACCGCAATGGCTCGCAAGGCATGTGAGGACATGATTAACGTGACAGTGTGCGACGGCAGTGACTACGCTATCTCGGCCGCCACATTCCCCACCTATTTCCTCAAACAACTAACCCACGCCAGCGACACACAGATGACGCTCGACATCAACCTCTTTGCTCGCCACATCGCACCGGCGCTCAAAGCCACAGTGCGGTTTGTCGGGACAGAGCCTTGTGATGAACTCACCGCTCGCTATAACGAACTGATGAAGCAGTTGTTGCCGCAGCAAGGGGTTGACGTTGTTGAGATCGACAGGTTGGCTCTGAGCGGCAGCGTTGTCAGCGCTTCGCATGTGAGATCACTCATCGAAGACGAGAAACTTGCCCACGCCGTCAAGTTGGTTCCCGAGACATCAGTGCCCTATCTTGTTTCAAAACAGGCAATAACGGCACTACGCAAGGAACTTGCAACTACTCCCAAGCCTGGCTTGATTGACACAATAGACAACGGCGCGCACAGCGACATGAATTACGACCTCATGCTCACTAGCATCAAGTCGCTTGAACCATATTTCGACCAACTTGCACTGCTTGACTATCCCACGGCAAGCGAGGTACAGCACATTGGCATTGAGGCCGAGAAAAGCATGCTTGGGGCGACTGGCGGAGTAAACACCCATCGCGGTGCTTTATTCTCAATGGGCATCGCAGTTGTCGGCGTTAGCCAGGACCTGCTCCATGGCAAGAAGTGGAACGAAACAGTAAAAAGTTTAGCCAGCGACATTCCTGCCAGCAGAAGTTCTTACGGAGCCATGGCAAAGGCAAGGCACAATGCGAAAGGAGCTCTTGACCTCGCCCGTGGCGGATATGACGAAGTCTCCTCTGCGTGGCTGCCGTTCTA
Organism: Candidatus Sodaliphilus limicaballi; assembly: GCA_018065815.1. Lineage (GTDB taxonomy): Bacteria > Bacteroidota > Bacteroidia > Bacteroidales > Muribaculaceae > Sodaliphilus > Sodaliphilus limicaballi. The sequence continues at coordinate 6,286 of JAGHSP010000262.1, forward strand.
TCAATCACTTGATGACGACGAAAACGCAGCGGTAAAGACATTACTGTTCATCATGTCGCAGCTTGACGACACCAACATCATTCATCGCGTGGGATTTGACCGCGCGCAGCAGGTAAAGAACGAAGCGGCATCTTCGCTCGAAGATTTCTCCTTGGATAAAGTAACTGCGCTCAACAGCCGATTTGTCAAAGAGAACATTTCGCCAGGCGGAGCAGCCGACATGCTTGCACTCACGTTTTTCATAAATTCAATAACGAAACATTAACTTAAAACAAACAATTTTAATTAATTCTCTAACAAACTATTATGGTAGAACTTATTAAACAAGGCGTTTACCTCCTTAATGGAACAGAGGTTCGCATGGATGCGGCAGGCATGCCCGCTCCCGACGAGGCTCGCGAAAAAACTATTACTTACGGCATCCTTCGCAGCCACGATGTTGACGGCAGCAAGGGCAAGAAGATGCGCATCAAGTTTGACGCAATGATGTCACACGACATCACTTACGTGGGCATTATCCAGACTGCTCGTGCCAGTGGCCTTGAGAAATTCCCTCTCCCCTATGCAATGACTAACTGCCACAACTCGCTGTGTGCCGTGGGCGGTACCATCAACGAGGACGACCACGTGTTCGGTCTGTCGGCAGCAAAGAAATATGGCGGTATCTACGTTCCCGCCAACCAGGCTGTTATCCACCAGTATGCCCGCGAGGCAATGGTGAAGTGCGGCAACATGATCCTGGGCAGTGACTCACACACCCGCTACGGCTCGCTCGGCAACATGGGCGTGGGCGAAGGCGGCGGAGAGCTCGTTAAGCAGCTCTTGAAGAACACCTGGGACATCAACGCTCCCGAGGTAGTTCTCGTGTGGTTGGAAGGCGCTCCTCGCAAGGGTGTTGGTCCCCACGACGTTGCTATCTCGCTGGTTAAGGCCACATTCGAGAGCGGCTGCGTGAAGAACAAAGTGCTCGAGTTTGCAGGCCCCGGCGTTAAGAACCTGCCCATCGACTTCCGCAACGGCATCGACATCATGACCACCGAGACCACTTGCCTTAGCTCAATTTGGGTAACCGACGACGAGGTTAAGCATCACTATGAAATCCACAACCGTCCCCAGGACTTCAAGGAACTCCAGCCCGGTGACGTTGCTTACTATGACATGATGATCAAGATTGACCTGTCAAAGCAGGAGTCAATGATCGCTCTCCCCTTCCACCCCAGCAACGCATTCACTATCCACGAGCTACAAGCTAATCCCGTGGAGATTCTCAAAGCAGTTGAGGAAGACGCTAAGAAGCGCTACGGCGACAAGGTTGACTGCCACCTCGTTGACAAGGTTGTTGACGGCAAGGTACAGGCCGACCAGGGTATCATCGCTGGTTGCTCGGGCGGTACTTACGACAACCTCAGCGCAGCCGCTGCCATCATGAAGGGTGCTTCTATCGGTAACGATTACTTCACAATGTCGGCTTATCCCCAGTCAATTCCCGTGTTCATGGCAACTACCCGCAACGGTATCGCTGAGGAACTGCTCGAAGCAGGTGTGGTTATCAAGCCTGCATTCTGCGGTCCTTGCTTCGGTGCTGGTGACGTTCCTTCTAACAATGGTCTGTCAATTCGCCACACTACCCGCAACTTCCCCAACCGCGAGGGTTCTAAGCCCGGTCAGGGACAGATTTCGCTTGTTGCCCTCATGGACGCACGCTCTATCGCAGCTACTGCGGCCAACGGCGGCGTGATCACAGCGGCAACCGACGTTGACTACACCGACGAGCACAAGAAGTATGAGTTTGACGCACGCATCTATGAGCGCCGTGTCTTCAACGGATATGAGAAGGAAGACCTCAACCAGGCTCTCAAGTATGGTCCCAACATCAAGGACTGGCCCACAATGTACCCCTTGCAGGAGAACATGCTCATTGAGCTCGCTGCAGTTATCCACGATCCCGTGACCACTACCGACGAACTTATCCCCTCGGGCGAAACTTCAAGTTACCGCTCTAACCCCTTGAAGCTGTCAGAGTTCGCTCTGTCACGCCGCGTTCCCGAGTACGTAGGCATCAGCAAGCGCATCCAGTCCGAAGACCTCGCACGCCGTGAGGGTAAGGTATCGGAGAACATCGCTAACGCACTGGCACAGGTAGGCGCAAGCGCTGAGAACACTTCGTTCGGCTCATGCGTCTTCGCTAACCGTCCCGGTGATGGTTCAGCTCGCGAGCAGGCTGCTTCTTGCCAGAAGGTGCTGGGCGGTGACGCCAACATCTGCTACGAGTATGCAACCAAGCGCTATCGTAGCAACTGTATCAACTGGGGTATCGTTCCCTTCACCATCGCTAAGGAAACTGAGTTCAACTACGTTCCCGGTGACTTCGTCTTCGTTCCCGGCTTGCGTGCCGCTATACTCGAAGGCAAGGAAGAAATCGACGCCAAGGTTATCACCAAGGACGGTGTTAAGGACATCCACTTGTTCTTCCAGAACCTCACTGCCGACGAGCGTCAGATCCTCGCCGACGGTTGCCTCATGAACTACTACAAGAACAAAAAATAAATAAAGTAACAAACACCGTGGTGCATGGGCCCACTCATGCACCACATTTAAATAAAATATACAATGGCTGAAAAAATCAAAATGACTACCCCCATCGTTGAAATGGACGGTGACGAGATGACCCGCATCTTGTGGAAGATGATCAAGGACGAACTTATCCTGCCCTTCGTGGACCTCAAGAGCGAATATTATGACCTTGGCCTCGTGAAGCGTGACGAGACTGGCGACAAGATTACAATCGAAGCTGCCGAGGCAACTAAACGCCTGGGCGTAGCCGTTAAGTGCGCTACCATCACTCCCAACCTGAAACGTATGGACGAGTACAAGCTGCACGAGATGTGGAAGAGCCCCAACGGCACTATCCGTTCAATCCTCGACGGTACTGTATTCCGTGCTCCCATCACCCTGCCCAGCATCAAGCCCGCAGTGCGCAACTGGGAGAAGCCCATCACCATTGCACGTCATGCCTATGGCGACGTTTACAAGAGCGTAGAGATTCGCGCCGACGAACCTGGAGTTGCTAAGCTCGTCTTCGACGGTGAGAGCGGCAAGCACGAGGAAGTTGTTATCCAGAACTTCAAAGGCGCTGGCGTGCTCCAAGGTATGCACAACGTGGACAAGTCTATCCGCTCGTTTGCACACAGCTGCTTCAAGTTTGCCCTCGACACCAACCAGGATCTGTGGTTCTCAACCAAGGACACCATCTCTAAGAAGTATGACGCACAGTTCCGCATCATCTTCGAGGAAGTTTTCCAGGAGTACAAGGAAGAGTTCGACAAGCGCGGTCTTGAATACTTCTACACCCTCATCGACGATGCAGTTGCTCGCGTAATCCGCAGCAAGGGCGGTTACATCTGGGCGTGCAAGAACTACGACGGCGACGTGATGAGCGACATGGTATCTACTGCATTCGGTTCACTGGCAATGATGACCAGCGTTCTCGTTAGCCCCGACGGCAACTACGAGTATGGGGCTGCTCACGGCACAGTGACTCGCCACTACTACAAGTATCTCGCTGGCGAAGAGACTTCAACCAACCCCATCGCAACCATCTTTGCATGGAGTGGTGCACTGCGCAAGCGTGGTGAGAAGGACGGCTTAAAGGACCTCATGAACTTCGGTGACCAGCTCGAAGGCGCATGCTTCGACACCCTGAACAGCGGCACAGTTACCAAAGACCTCGTGAACCTCATGGAAGGCGTAGATGCCAAGGCAGTAAACAGCGCCGACTTCATCGCCGCAATCCGCAAGAACCTCGAGAAGCGTCTCGCATAATTGCAGGTAGAACATAACCCAATATCAAAGCCCTATAAGTCACACACGATCTATAGGGCTTCTTTTCGTTAAACCCAGAAAGTCCATTAGCAACTGAAGATTATTTACCTTTTTATCCGATTATTCACGGAAATATCGTATCTTTGCAGCGCAAGCGCTGTAACGCCGGCAACAATTAAATAAAGAGAATATGAGCACGACTTTGAAACTGCCTGTAGGTATACAGAAATTTGAGAAATTGCGTAACGATGGTTTCGTTTATCTCGACAAGACTCCGTTAATCTGGAAGATGGTTAACGAGGGTTGCTATTATTTCCTTTCCCGCCCGCGCAGGTTTGGAAAGTCGCTGCTCATGTCCACTATCCAGGCTTTCTTTGAAGGCAAGAAACACCTCTTTGACGGCACAGTAGGTGCCCCGTTGTTTATTGCCACCGATAAGAGCGTAGATTGGGACTGGGAATCTTATCCCATCATGCACCTGGACTTGAATACACAAGAGTATGATTGCCACGAAGCGTAGAAAATATGCTCGATGAATTTCTGTGCTATCAGGAGTCATTGTATGGCAAACGTGAAGTCGAGCGTGGATTTGGAATGAGATTTCAAGGTGTCCTTGACCGTGCCTACAAACAAACGGGCAAACGCGTTGTCATTCTTATCGACGAGTATGACAAGCCGCTGCTTCAGGCCATAGGCGACAAGGAGTTGCAGGATGAATTTCGCGCTACGCTGAAAAGCTTCTACGGTGCTCTCAAGTCAAAGGATGGTTGCATCAAGTTTGCACTCCTGACGGGTGTGACAAAATTCGGCAAGGTAAGCGTGTTCAGCGACATGAACAAACTGGATGACATTTCGATGGATTGGCGTTACTATGACATCTGTGGCGTGAAGGAATCAGACCTGCATGCTACACTCCGCCCTGCTGTAGAACTCCTTGCCGAGAGTAACCGCATGAG
>JAGHSP010000222.1 GCA_018065815.1 Candidatus Sodaliphilus limicaballi
TTTTTGGGGGGCGTATTCCTTTCCGACGGCCTGCGGCCATCGGTTACGATGCAATGTGACGACTCCGTCGTCAAGACGCTATCCAGACAACATTAACGTCAGATTACATGGCAAACGCATCAAAATTGCACCGCAACAGCGGCCATCGGTTACGATGCAATGGAGGGTGTGTCAAAATGCGCTTTGGTAGAGTACGTTCCGAGCGTGCGGACGACACGGGAGTGCAACCTTGCACGTTTCGAGGTTGCCGTCTTCAACCGCGATTTTGTCACACTTCACACCCCCACCGGCAGCCCGCAGGTCTGCGACCAGCGGTTAACCAAAGTTACGACCTCTCTGAGGTCTAAAAAATCCACAAAAATGAAAAAAATCAGTGAAATCAGTGAGATCCGCGCGGGGGAGTTCCATTGGTGAATAGTTACCAGAAGAACAGAAGAAAATTTTTTTGTTAATTTTTAGTTGATTTCAAGCGAAGCGCCTTTTTTTAGGTTGTATTTAGGTGGTGGCGCTGCGCTTGAAATACACTGAAAATAAGCATAAAATCCTATTTAATCTGTTTAATTCAAGTTTCGCTTGTTTATGTAATTGTTGCTAATTTATTATCAAATGCAAAAGTTTAGTTATATATAGTCCTTTACCCCGCACATCCTACTGCGCTGCGCTTGTAGTATGTACGGCCTCATCGCAGGTAATGTCCTATCGGACATGTATTGTTGCAACAATTTTGATGCGGTTGCCCTGGTTGCTGAGTAGTTATCCTTGATTGTGTCCTAGATTCTTTGTAACTTTGCAGTATCTTATCAAAATACTTGCAAGATGATTACATTTCCTAATGCGAAAATAAACCTGGGTCTTAACATCGTGGCGCGTCGTCCCGATGGCTATCACGACCTGGAAACTGTGTTCTATCCTGTCAATGTGACCGACGTGCTTGAAATCGTGCCGGGCACGGGCGATGATGCCACGCTCACATGCTACGGGCGTCCTGTCGATTGCCCCACCGAGAAGAACCTGGTGATGAAGGCCTACCGCCTCATGCAGCGCGACTATGGTGTGCCGCCTGTCGATATGCATCTCTACAAGAGTATCCCCGATGGCGCTGGCCTGGGCGGTGGGTCGAGCGACGCTGCCCACGTGATGACAATGCTCAACGAGATGTTCTCGCTGGGCATCGACAAGGCCGAGTTGGCACGCAAGGCTGCCACGCTGGGAGCCGACTGCGCTTTCTTCATCTACAACACGCCCATGATGGCAACAGGCATAGGCGATGTGCTCACTCCGGTAGATGTTGACCTCAAAGGACGGTACATGCTGCTGGTCAAGCCCGACGTGAGCGTCCCCACGCGCGAGGCTTACTCGCGTGTCACTCCCGAGCCTTCGCAGGTGTCGCCAGCACAAGTGGTCACATGGCCTGTGGAGCAGTGGGACGGTGTGCTCAAGAACGACTTTGAGCCGAGCGTGTTTGCCGCTCATCCCGAACTGTGGATGATGAAGGCGACGATGCTCGAGGCTGGCGCGCAGTATGCATGCATGTCGGGGTCGGGGTCGTCGATAGTGGGCATTTTCGATAATGCCACTATGGCAGAATGTGCCCGTGACAAATTTACCGATTGCTTTACCCGGGTGTGCGAGTTGTGATGTGACAGCAAGGCACGACGGCATGGCACGGTTTGTGCTCATTGTATTTAAAATAAATTATTATGGCAAAGAAAAATATTAAAAGCAAAAAAGATATTCAGGACATAAAGAGCAAGCAAGCACAGGCTCAAGCACAGGCACAGGCAACCGAGCAGGCACAGGACATTGAAAAAGCTGTTGAGGCAAAGGACAAGGAAATCGAAGACCTCAAGGCCCAGCTCGAGAAGGAAAAGAACCAGTACCTGTTCTTGATGGCCGACTTTGAGAACTTCCGCAAGCGCGTGCTCAAAGAGAAGGCCGATATGCTCAAATATGGCAGCGAGAGCGCAATGCGCGACCTGTTGCCCGTGGTTGATGACTTCGAGCGCGCTATCGATGCGATGAGCAAGGGTGGCGACGTGGATTCTCTCAAGGAAGGCGTTGACTTGATTTACAGCAAGTTTGTGAAATATCTTGAGCGCAACAAGGTGGTGCCCATCGAGAGCACTGGCAAGGACTTTGACGACAACCTGCACGAGGCCATCACCACATTCCCCGCACCCGATGAGTCGATGCGCGGCAAGGTGATTGACACCGTGACCAAGGGGTACATGATTGACGACAAGGTGCTGCGTCATGCTAAAGTAGTTGTGGGACAATAATTAACATTGAATAAGCAATGGCTAATAAAAGAGATTACTATGAGGTGCTGGGCGTAGAGAAAAACGCTACAGCCGACGAACTCAAGAAGGCATACCGCAAACTTGCCATCAAATATCACCCCGACCGTCAGCACGATAAGACCGAAGAGGAAAAGAAGGAGGCTGAAGAGAAATTTAAAGAGGCAGCCGAGGCCTACGACGTGCTGAGCAACCCCGACAAGCGTGCCCGCTATGACCAGTTTGGTTTTGCTGGCGACCAGATGGGCGGTGCTGGCGGCGGTTTCGGCGGTTTCGACATCAACGACATCCTGCGCTCGGTGTTTGGCGAGGGCGGTTTTGGCGGCTTCGGTGGTTTCAGCGGCTTCGGCGGAGGCGGAGGTGGTTCTCGCCAGCGCGTGAACCGTGGCACCGACCTGCGTGTGAGGGTTAAACTCACGCTGGCCGAGGTGGCCAAGGGCGCCGAGAAGAAACTCAAAATACCCCGCCTGGTGTCGTGCAAGGCTTGTAACGGCACTGGCGCGAAGAATGGCACCGAACTCAACACATGCCACACCTGTCATGGCACAGGCGTGGAGACACAAGTGCGTCAAACCATGTTCGGCACCATGCAGCAGCAGTTTGAATGCCGCACATGCCACGGCCGCGGCAAGGAAATCAAGACACGCTGCCCCGAGTGTGGCGGACAAGGACTTAAACGCACCGAGGATGTTGTGACTATCAACATTCCTGCTGGTGTGGCCGAGGGCATGATGATGCGCATGTCGGGCAAGGGCAACGAAGCTCCTGGCGGCGGCATCCCCGGCGATCTGCTCGTGATCTTTGAGGAAATACCCGATGCACAGCTCATGCGCCAGGGCAATGACCTCATCTACAACCTGATGATAGACTTCGCTACGGCGACACTGGGCGGCAAGGTGGTCATTCCCACCGTCGATGGCCAGATGCGCATCACCATCAAGCCCGGCACACAGCCCGGCACCGTGCTGCGCTTGCGGGGCGAGGGTCTGCCCTCGACCGACGGTTATGGCAATGGCGACATTCGCGTCAATGTCATGATCTACGTCCCCGAGAAACTCTCGAGCGAGGAACGCAAGGCTGTGGAGATGCTGCGTGACAAGGAGTACTTCAAGGCCAACGAGAGCGTGAGCGCACGCATCTTCGGCCGCCTCAAGAATATCTTTGGCTACGAGTAACCTAGGGCATGCCTCATTCTGCCTCCCGCTGTCTCCCACAGAGGCACAGAGGACACAGAGATTATTATCTGGATAATAGAAAAAATAATTTTTCAGTTTATCTAAATTTTTCATGTCAATGTAATTGATTGTCCGGTAGGACAATATTTGAATAACCCCCACCGCCTAACGTAGTGGCGGTGGGGGTATAGGTAAACCGCAAAAATACGTCCAGCAGGACGCTAATCGGAGCAAATTGATGAAAATCAAATGGTTTCAATAAGCGGAAATTGTATAATTTCTGAAAATTTTTCATCTGCGAGATTTCTGCGTGAGATCACCTCATTGCTGGACAGTTTATTGTTTTTAAAAACAGAAGAATTTAAAAAAATATGAAACGCAACCACAATCACCGTGTGCCTCGTGCCACCGACAAGTCGCTGTCATTCACCGTGCGTGAAGAGTGCGGCCTGCTCGACTTTGTGATGAAGTGCCTCGACGGCATCAGCCGCAACAAGGCGAAATCGATTCTCACCAAGGGTGGGGCACTGGTCGATGGACGTGTGCAGACTCATCACGAGTTTCGCGTGCTTCCTGGCAGCGTGGTCAACATCAGCCGCCAGCCGCGTCCCAAGAGCGACAATAGCCAGCACTACCGCATCGTGTATGAAGACCGCTGGATTGTGGTCGTGGACAAAGAACCTGGCGTGCTGTCGATGGGCGTGGGCGCAGGAAGCCTCAACATGAAGAATCTGCTCGACAAGCACTTCGTCGATACCCGCCAGCGTTGCACTGCCCACGTGGTGCATCGCCTCGACTGCCGCACATCGGGGCTCATGGTCTATGCCAAGAGCAGCGAGGTGCAGCAAGACATGACAGCCGACTGGCGCGCCACAGTCACCGACCGCCGCTATGTGGCGCTCGTGGAGGGTGTTATGGAGCAGACCGAAGGGCGCGTGGAGAGTTATCTCAAGGACACCAAGCGCATGGTGGTCATCAGCAGTCCCACCGACAACGGTGGCAAGTTTGCCGTGACCACATGGCGGCTCATGGAGCAAGGCAAGCAGCATGCCATGCTCGAGCTCAAGTTGCTCACCGGCCGCAAGAACCAGATACGCGTTCACATGGCCGACATTCATCACCCCGTGGTGGGCGACGGCAAGTATGGCAGCCAGGACGATCCCGGCAGCCGCATGTGCCTGCATGCATTCAAACTCGCTATCAAGCATCCCGTCACCGGCGAAGAAATGGCATGGGAAACACCCATCCCGCCCTATTTCTATCGTCGCATGAGATAATACTCATCCCGTAACTAATTAACCGCCTCTAATTAACTAAGACATGACCAAATTAACCCTTCGCTTTTTATCAATAGCAATAAGCGCATTGATAATATTGGTTAGCATCAATTCTTGCAATAACGATAAGCCTAAATATATTATAGGTGTATCACAATGCTCGGAAGACTCATGGCGTGCCAAACTCCATGACGAGCTCGTCATGGCAACCTACTTTAACGAGGGGATTGAGTTACGCTTTACATCGGCTCACGACGATAGCAGGTTACAGGAGCAACAAATTGACTCTTTAGTTCAATCGGGCATTGACCTGCTCATTGTATCGCCTAATCAAATTGACAACCTGAGCAAGTCGATTGACAAAGCATTTTCCAAAAATATCCCTGTGGTGCTGTATGATCGCAAGACCAACAATGAGAACTACACCGCCTTTATGGGAGCCGATAACTACCTTATAGGTGAAATGATGGGGCAATATCTTGCATCACAGTTGGGAGGTAAGGGTAACATTGTGGAGATAGGAGGATTGAACGGATCGTCACCAGCACAAGAACGCCACGACGGATTTGTGAACGCACTGAGAAAGTTCCCTAACATGCAGGTGGTAGGTTATCAAAGTGGCGACTGGACCGAGGCATCGGGCGAGACTGCAATGCGTCGCATCTTAAAAGACTATGACGGGCGCATTGACGCTGTGTTTGGTGGCAACGACCGCATGGCTATAGGTGCAAGGCGTGCAATCACCGAGGAACACCGTAACAATAGCAACATCCTATATTTGGGAGTGGATGCGCTCCCGTTTGAAAATGGTGGCATACGTCAAGTTGCCGACTCGCTGCTCACAGCATCGGCAATCTATCCCACCCACGGTGACGAACTGTTGCAACTTGCCATTGATATCCTTGAGGGAAAAACGGTTGCACGAGAGAAACTGATGAAGTCGAGCGTTGTCACTAGCGAGAATGCAAGGGTACTGCTACTACAACACGAGGAAATTGCTCGCAAAGCCGAATATCTGCAAAAGATGCACTCGCAAGCAAATTATTTGCAGGAATCAATCAAAAACCAGCAAACAGTAATTGGAGTGATTATGATTTTAATTCTAATCACTGCAACGCTGTTAGGCATCTCGATTAGAGGTTACCAAATCAAGCATAAACTCAACGAGAAATTGCGTGACAAGAATAACCAGTTGAAGGAAAGTGAGCAGCAACTCTATGATGCCAATAAGGAACTGTCGATGATTAATAACCAGTTGCACGAAACCAATGAGCAACTGATGCACGAGAAAGAGATTGCCGAGCGTCAGCGCGACGAACTTGAAGAACAACGCGATAAAATTATAGAAATTTCGCTCAACCCCAAGAGCGCTAACATCGATACTACCGACGACGATGTTGTTGAGGACAACGAGAAACAATTCCGTCGCGAGAATGAGTTCCTTAACAAATTTATTGCAATAGTTAACGAACATATTGCCGACCCCGACCTCTCGGTCGAGGAAATAGGCAATGCAATGTGCCTGTCGCGTGTGCAATTATATCGCAAGATCAAAGCACTCACAGGCAGCTCTCCGGTTGAGAAAATACGCGAGGAACGATTGCGTCGCGCACATCAATTGCTTGCCGACTCGTCGCTCACAATATCAGAAATTGCCTACCGAGTGGGATTCTCTTCACCCAGTTATTTCACCAAATGTTACAAAGATTTCTTTGGTAAATCGCCCACCGATGCCCAAAAATTATAAATATCACATTTGAAAAATTGTAACATTAACTCCTAAATTTGTTTCCTCGTAACGAATTTAGGAGTTGTTGTATCATTATTATATATTAT
>JAGHSP010000271.1 GCA_018065815.1 Candidatus Sodaliphilus limicaballi
TTTTTTAACAATTCTCTGCTTGCGAAGTTACTATACAGCAATGTTTATTGCTGACTCCCCGCGCGGATCTCACTGATTACACTGATTTAATAATAACTGAAAGAAATTAAAATAATTAGAATAATTTTTTTCGGTTAAATCAGAGCAATCTGTTGTAACTATACTACAATAGATTTTTTTGCAGATTCCCCGCGCTGATCTCACTCACACATGATTTTGCAATGAGAGGCTGGAAGCCGACACGCACAAAGCTTGCTTTGGGCATAAAACCCTAATCCAATACTTCGTGAGAGATAAAAAATTTCTTCTAATTTCGGATAATTTCTTTCAGTAAAAAAACCTCCAATACTCTGTGGGAGACAGAGTGTGAGAGGGTTATAGCTCGAAAATTTCCAGGATGCCGGCGCGTATTGAGCGTGAGAGCGGGCCGTCGCTCTTGAGGATGTTGAGCGTGGTCTTGATGTAGTCCTCCTTGCTGTGGAAACCGCACAGGGTGGCCACTTCGCCCAGCAGTGGCTTGTGGTTGAACACTTTGAGCACGCCGGCGTAGTCGTTGTGGTGCACCATGGTGTGGAAATCGCGGCACACCTGGTCGTAGAAACCACGCGGGTTGAGTTCGTTGACGAGGTCTAGCATGTGGTCTTCAAGCGCGTTGATGGACTTGAATTTCATGTCGATGCGCACTTCCACGTCGTGCTTGACGCGGTGACGCACGTGCTGCAACGCCTGCTGCTTGAGCTGCGCTTCAAATGTGTTGATGACATGTCGCTTCACCTGATTGAGCACAAGGGCCTCGTTGCGGTGCTTGTAGCGGCACACGCCACGCACCACCGCCTCGAGCAGGAAGATGTTCTCTACCTCGGCCACATTGGGCACGAGCACGTTTTTCTGTCGCAGGTAGGTCACTTCCTGTTCTCCCCTGCGGTCACGGTCCACGATGCCGCGGCAGTCGATGTGGTGAAATGCATGCATGTCGCCGAAGGAACGCACCACCTCAATGACCTTGTTGCAGCTGCCCACCGGCTTGACCACGTGGTCGGGGAAGATGAGCGGGTAGAGCTTGGAGTCGATGCTGTGTTCCTCGTCGCCCTCGATGAAGAGCACAGGCTTGCGGCTGCCCAGGATGTCGTAGTAGATAGCGTCGTCGAGGTTGTGGCTCGATGTGGCTACCTCGTAGTCCCACGCTTTCCGGGCAGGGTCAAAGGCCTTTACCCACACGCAGCGGTTATCAACACGCGACGAGGCGAACTCCACGTCGTGGGTGTTGTAGATGAACATACAGTCGGGGCGCATTTCCTCTATCACGTTCCACAGCGTGACCATGGTGCTGTGGTGGATGAACACCTCGGGGTCATCGACAATGATTGCCGCTCCGGGCATGGCATATAGCACTGCCGCGATGTGGTAGAGCACCGCCTTCTCGCCGTCGCTGAGCCTGATGGCGGTGAACTTGTCGTCGGCAGCGTCGTTGCTGAACATGAGCTTGCCGTTCTCTCGCAGTATCTTGTTCTTGGGAAAAACCTCCTGCCACATCTTCACCACCATGTCGAGTCTGGTCTTGGGGAAATCGACGGTCTCGTTCATGAGCCGGTGGGTCTTGTAGCCCATGAGTTCCCTGAACTCGTCGATGAGCATGATGTAAGAGAGTTTGTCGAACTCGTTGTTGGCATCATTGACCAGGTGAGGGTGGTTCTCGTTGATGTGCTGGAACATATCGTCGATAGAACCCGGCAAAATCTCCCGCTGCCGTCGTGCCGGATACAGTGCGCGCAGGGCCGAGATGCGGTAGGCCTTGCCGCCCAGTTCGTTGATTAGAGCGTCGCAAAAGCGGCTCTTTCCCGAGCCGTTGGCACCGATAACGGTGACTTGCCGCACGTCGGTGAGCACCTCGGGCGTGGCGCCGTCGATGCGGGGAGGTAATTTGAGTTCCATGTGAGCGCGAGTTAAAGTTAAAGTCGGTTTAAAATCCATGCCCTGGGCACGAGCACCTTGGTCTTGAGTTTCTTGTCGGTTTCTTTAAGGAAGAAAGCCGCGCTTTCCTTGTCGTCAAATCCGCTTGCGATGACATAGTACTTGCGCTCGTTGCCGCCGAAGAGCACATAGCAGGGCAGGTGGTCCTCGGTGCGCAGGCGGTCGCGCATGGTCTTGGCGTTGAATTGCTGGGTGAACTCGGCCACCACCACGTTGAAGGGCTTGGCGATGGTCGTGGAGTCGTCATACACGTTGGCATACATGCGCACGAGCCGCACGCTGTCGCCGTTGATCACGGTGTTGGGGCGCACCTTCTCGGCCTGGATGCGGTCGTAGGTCTCGGCGCCTATGCCGGTCTTGTACTTGTCCATAGCCTTGTCGTAGGCTGCCTTGTAGTTCTGCTCGTTGCTGTGGCACGAAGTGGCTAACACACAGGTTGCCAGCAGTGCAACGGCCATGATGTATCGCAATAAAGTCTTGGTGTTCATATCGTTTGTCCTTGAATTTGTTTCTTGTCTTCGCCAAGTTCGATGACCTGGCAGTGTGTGATGCTTCCCTGGTCGAGGGTGAGGGTGATGAGCGTGCGCACCCGTTGCCAGCCTTGCCTTCCGGCAGCGCCCGGATTGACCACAAGCACGTCGAGCGAGCGGTCGGGCATCACCTTGAGGATGTGGCTGTGTCCGCACACCATGAGCTTGGGACGCGACAGCTGCAGGCGGCTGCGCATGCCTGGGGCGTACTTGCCTGGGTACCCGCCTATGTGCGTGAGCACCACTTTCACGCCCTCGGTCTCGAAGATTTCCATCTCCTTGAGCCGCTTGCGCAAGGGACCGCCGTCGGCATTGCCATAGACGGCACGCACCACCGGGGCGATGGCCGAGAGCCTGTCGAGCACGGCCTCGCTGCCTATGTCGCCGGCGTGCCAAATCTCGTCACATCCAGTGAAGTACTGGGAGTAACGGTCGTCCCACCACGAGTGGGTGTCGCTGATGATGCCTATTTTTTTCATTTCTTGTCCTCCTTGCTTTTGTCCCACGGATAGGTGCGCTTGGGGTTGCGGGGGAACCATCCCTTCTTGACACGTTCTTGCTGCTCAAACACCTCAAGGATGCTCCAGAAGCAAGAGAAAGCCGTGACGCCGAGCACCGACGACCACATGATGTCGTTCACCAGCAGCGCCGCCGCGACAAGCACGATGCCAGCCAGCAGGAATGCCCACCAGCAGCGAGTGCCGCAGTAGTACTCGCCCTTGATGACCAAAGGATGGAACAGCCCTATCACGAGAAACGTGACCGCGCCCATAATCAAGCCTGAAAAATTCAGTTGTTCTAAAAAACTCATGTTGCCTATAATCGATATTACGGGGCAAAGTTACTGAATATTTTTAGAAAATGTTTCGTGTTTCTAAATAATTTACTAACTTTGCAGTGCAAAAAGCGCCTGTGGCGAAATTGGTAGACGCGCTAGACTTAGGATCTAGTAACGCAAGTTGTGTAGGTTCGAGTCCTATCAGGCGCACAACTGGAGAGGTTAAACTGGTGATATTGACCGGTTTAACCTTTTTCTTGTTTTTGTCGGGGCAGCAATGATGCAAAATAAAAGGTTCCGTGCCGGTGTTGGCAGGAACCTTTGTCGTATATATAAATGATGTTTTATTACTGTTGCTCGATTACTCGGCATGCGCCCATGTAGCGGCGGCTGTAGTAGCTCTCGCTTGAATGGCTCTCGGTGATGCCAGTGCGTGTGGCTGCATGTATGAACTTGAATGTGTTGTCTTCGTTGACCTTGGTGACGATGCCCACGTGGCCAATGCGCTTGCCCACTGCACGTCCGTTGAAGAACACGAGGTCGCCGGGCTGGAGGTCGCTGCGGTTGATGCGGTCGCCGTTCATCACCTGTCCGCTAGCGGTGCGGTTGAGTTTGTAACCAAACTGCTGGAACACAAAGCTGGTGAAACCAGAGCAGTCAAACCCCTTGGGCGACATTGCTCCGTGGCGGTAGGGAACGCCCTTGAACTTGTAGGCGTAGTCAAGGATTTCCTGCACGCGGTCGCGATGAGCTTTGTGGATGTTGGCGTTAGTGATTTGTTCGAGCACTGAACCGTGCTTGCGGGTATCGAGTTCCTGAGCCTGCGCGCCCATCACGGGAGCTAACATGGCTACACACACTGCGATAATTGTTAATATGTTATTTCTAATAATTCCGGTCATTTCGAAGTTTGATGTTTTTGTGTTCCGCAAGTGTGTATTTTTGGTAAAAATGTACACTTGCGCGGGCAATTCTGCCCCTTTTCTGTTACAAAGTTAGTCAAAATGCGAATAGAATCCAAACAATTAAAACACTTGTAAACATTTGCGTTTGTAAACTGCGGTTGGTGTCGTAGTGCCCTGATGCCCCGTGTGCGTTGACTTGACGGCGTGTTCGGAATTCTTAATTTTTGAAATAGAAAAATTAAAAAAGTAACACATTTTAACAAAAAGACATTTTTATTATGGCGCAGACTTTCTAGACTTTCTAGATTTTCTAGATATTCTAGGCTTTCTAGACCTTCTAGATTTTCTAGTCTTTCTAGGCTATAAAAAAACGCTCTGCGTGGTGCAGGGCGTTTTTATGCGTGTGGTGGTGTTCTGTCCTGTTAATATCTCCGGGCTTGTGCTCGGGCAGTCTTGATGGCTGTGCCCAGGTTATCGACGATGTCGCTTGCCATGACTCCGTACTCGGAGTGCTCGGTGGCAGCGATGTCGCCGGCGAGACCATGGATAAACACGCCGAGGACTACGCCCATGTCGGGCTGGTAGCCTTGCGCGATGAATGATGCGATGACGCCTGTGAGCACGTCGCCGCTGCCTGCGGTTGCCATGCCGGCATTGCCGCTAGAGTTGATGTAAACCTTGCCGCTGGGGAAGATGGTCATGGTGTGGTGTCCCTTGAGCACGATGGTGATGTCGTAGAGTTTGGCCTCGTTGAGTGCTTTGAGGAATCGTTCCTCGTCGGTGTTGTGCTTGCCGAAAAGGCGGTCGAACTCGATGGCATGCGGTGTGATTACCGACCCCTTGGGAATGCTGCGAATGAGCATGGGGCGGCGGTTGATGCAGTTGAGCGCATCGGCATCGAGCAGGCAGGGATGATGGAAGCTCTTGAGATAGGTGTCGAGAGCGTCAAGAGTCTCGTCGCTGCTGGTGATGCCGGGGCCTATTGCCACGACGCTGTAACGGTGGTGCATCTCGATGGCGCTGGTGACGTATTCGTTGCTGTCGGGCTCGTAGAGCGCCTCGGGCACTGCGGTCTGCAACGGCATGTAGCCCATGCGGGGCGCGTGCACGGTGACGAGTCCTGCCCCCGAACGCATAGCGCCACGGGCTGCCAGTATGGCCGACCCCATCATGCCGTAGCTGCCGGCAACGAGGAATATCGACCCGTGGTCATATTTGTTGGTGAACTGGTTGCGGTCGCGTATCATCGCGCTGGCGTCGTCCTGGTCGATGAGGTAGAAGTCGGAGGGCAGTTCGGCGATGACGTTGCGGTTGAGCTCAAGGTCAAGCACTACGCACTCGCCGATGAACTGTGCGTTCTCGGCAAAGAAGAAGGCGAGTCGCTTGAACTGGTACACCAGCGTGAGGTTGGCCTTGATGATGTTGCGGCGGTCCACAGTGGCGTTTTTCTCGCCGTGCAGGCCTGAGGGCATGTCGATCGACACGATATAAGCGCCGCTGTCGTTGATATACTGCACGAGCGAGGTGTAACCGCCCTTGAGCGGTGCACGCAGACCCGAGCCGAAGAGTCCGTCGATGACCACGTCGTTCTCTGAAAGGTCGGGCAGGTTGAAGGTCTCGGTGACCTCGGTGTAGCTCAATCCCTCGAGCTCGTAAAGCCGGTCGCGGTTGGCCGAGCAGCAGTTGGACAGGTGTGACGACTTGACGTTGAGCAGGTACACCTCGGGAGAGTAGCCTTGCTCAAAGAGCATGCGCGACACAGCGAGAGCGTCGCCACCGTTGTCGCCAGGGCCTGCAAAGACGACGATGCGTTTCGTAGAGCGCCAACGCTTTACGATCTCGTAGGTCACAGCCGATGCGGCTCGCTCCATCATGTCGAGCATTGTGATGTTCTCAACCTCTATGGATTTTTCAAAAATGCGCCTAATTGCGTCATTTGTAAATATTTTCATTGCGCTAATGATTTTCGGTGAAGATTAGGAACTACAAAAATACTCAATTTAATTAAAAAAGTCAATAGAAACCAAAGATTTTTTTTCAAGTTGTGTTATTGGGGTTGGGATCCTGGAGATTGCAGAGTCACAGGTTCTTCACCCGCATGGCGCGTATGGCATTGAGCACTGCCAGTATCATGATGCCGGTGTCGGCAAAGATGGCCAGCCACATGTTGGCAATGCCCACTGCGCCCAGCAGGAGGCACACGCCTTTCACGCCGAAAGCCATGATGATGTTTTGCCACACGATAGCCATTGTCTTGCTGGCGATGCGCATTGCCTTGGAGATTTTCATGGGGTCGTCGTCCATGAGCACGACGTCGGCGGCCTCGATTGCGGCATCGCTGCCCACGCCGCCCATGGCGATTCCTATGTCGGCGCGAGAGAGCACGGGAGCGTCGTTCATGCCATCGCCCACAAATGCCACTTTCTCGCCCTTACCCGCGGCAGCAAGCAGTTCTTCCACCCGTGCTACCTTGTCGGCGGGAAGCAGCTCGCTATACACGGTGCCTATGCCCAGCTGGCTGGTGACCTCGCGTGCCACCTTGTCGCTGTCGCCGGTGAGCATGACTGTGCTGGTGACTCCGGCCTGGTGCAGTGCCGTGATGGCCTCGCTGGCGTGCGGCTTGACGAGGTCGCCCAGCACGATGTGGCCGGCATAGGTGCCGTCGATGGCTATGTGCACCAGAGTGCCTGCCATGTGGCAGTGGCAGCTCTCCAACCCCAGTGTGTGCATGAGTTTCTCGTTGCCCACCGCCACGTCATGGCCATCGACGGTGGCTGTGATGCCCAGTCCGCCGAGTTCCTTGATATTGCTCACGCGGCTATGGTCTATGGCCTTGCCGTAGGCTCGCTGTATGCTCTTGCTGATGGGGTGTGACGACGCACACTCCACGAGTGCTGCCATCTCGATGAGCCGTTGTTTCTCGTCCTCGTCCTGGCGGTCGTGGTCATCGCCGTCGTGCATGGCTGTCACCTCAAAGACTCCGAGGGTGAGGGTGCCGGTCTTGTCCATCACCACGGTCTTGACCTTGGAAAGCGATTCCAGGATATTGGCTCCCTTGACAAGCACGCCCTGGTTGCTTGCCCCGCCTATGCCGGCAAAGAACGTGAGCGGTATACTCACCACTAGCGCGCACGGGCAGCTGATGACGAGGAAGGTGAGGGCGCGGTAGATCCATGTTTCCCATCCAGGGTCATCACCCATGACGAGCATCATGAACAGCGGCGGGAGCAACGCCAGCGCCAGCGCGCCGTAGCACACGGCAGGGGTATAGACGCGCGCAAAGCGGGCGATGAAATCCTCGCTTTTAGACTTGTGTGTGGCACTGTCCTCGACGAGTTCGAGGATTTTAGAAACAGTGGATTCGCCAAACTCCTTGGTGGTTTTCACCTTGAGCACGCCGGTCATGTTGATGCAGCCGCTCATTATCTCTTCTCCTGCGGTGATGCTGCGTGGCAGCGACTCGCCGGTGAGTGCTGTGGTGTTGAGCGAGGACTCTCCCTCGACCACGATGCCGTCGATGGGCACCTTCTCGCCTGGCCGCACGATGATGACCTGGCCCGTCTCCACATCGTCGGGGTCAACTTGCTCGATGTTGCCATGCTCGTCCTCAACGTTGGCATAGTCGGGGCGTATGTCCATGAGCGACGAGATGTCGCGGCGGCTCTTGCCCACGGCGTAGCTCTGGAAAAACTCTCCCACCTGGTAAAGCAGCATCACGGCGATGGCCTCGGTGAAGTCGCCCTCGTTACCGTTGTTCATCTCGTAAATGGCAAGTGAGAACGCTCCCATCGTGGCGACCACCATGAGGAAATTCTCGTCGAAGATGCGTCGGTTGAGCATGCCGCGGAAGGCTTTGCGCAGGATGTCATAGCCGATGAGTATGTATATGCCCACATAGAGGGCTAGCTTGAGCCAGCCGTCGATGGGCAGAAATTCGAGCGTGGCGGTGAGAATCGCGCTCACGATGATGCGCGCCAGCACCTTTTTTTGTTTCTTGTTCATGCGTTGTAGTGATTGATGTTGCAAAGTTACGTCTATTTTTTTGCAACTCAACTGCAATGGGGTGGAAAAGTTGTGTTTTTTCTTGACTATCCCGCTGCATGTGGAGTGTGATTACACGAGCAACGCGCCGTGGTGTGCGGCGCGTTGCTGGGTTATTAGTTGTTAAGCCTGTGTTCAGGCTGTCATCTTATTGAGCTTCTTCAGGAGTGCAAACATAACGAATGCGCTGATGAGACACAGGGCGATGAGGATTGCCCAGTTATACATGAGGGGGATTTTGTCCCACAGCATTGAGGGGATGCTGCTCAAGTAGTTACCTATGGCAGTGGCAACGCACCATCCGCCCATCATCATGCCCTTGAACTTGGGAGGCGCCACTTTTGAGACAAACGACAGTCCCATGGGCGACAGTAGGAGTTCGGCCACGGTGAGTGTGAAATAGGTAGAAATGAGCCAGTTGGGCGAGAGGATGCTTTGAGTCTCGGTCTCTCCCAGTTCCATGGGCGACTTGAGTCCCATCGAAGCCAGCGTGATAACACCGAATCCCAATGCTGCGATGAGCATACCCCACGCGATGCGTGCTGGAGCACTGATTTCCTTGCCTTTCTTCTCAAAGGCACCGAAGAAGAGCATGCTGAATGGCGTGAGCGCAACCACGAAGAAGGGGTTGAACTGCTGGAAGTCGCTGGGCTGAGCGTCCAGGCGATTTGCCATGCCGCTGTAAAGCAGGTAGGCACCAGTCCATGCCGCCAGAGTGACGATGCCACAGATGATGCGGTTTTTCGTTTCCTTTGACTGGAAGACGCCGAATCCGGTATATACCGACAATGCAACCAACGCGAGGCTGAAGATGTTGAATCCGAATCGCATTCCGCCCTCAACGGTGAGGTTGGTGTACTTCTTTGCAAAGAATGTGAGTGCCGAACCATTCTGGTGGAATGCCATCCAGAAGAAGATTACCACGGCAAAGACAAGCAGCAGTGCCACGATGCGGTCGCGGGTCTGCTTGGGAGTGAGTTCCTCGACGGGGGCAGCGTTGGCGGTCTCCTTGGCTTTTGCGGCGGTGACGTCGGCGTGCTTGAACCAGCTACGGGTAGCGAAATAGATTACCGCCGAGAGGATGAGCGACACACATGCCACGCCGAAGCACAGACCGTAGCCGCTGTATAGGGCTTCGAGATACTCGGGGGCGTGGTTGGCAGCGTCATAGTGAAAACCATACTGGGCGAGGTGCTTCTCGGTGATCCAGTTGGCCATTGAGGGGGCAAACATTGCTCCCATGTTGATTGCCATGTAGAACAGCGAGAACGCCGAGTCGCGACGGCTGGCATACTTGGGGTCGTCGTAGAGGTTGCCTATGAGCACCTGCAAGTTGCCCTTGAACAGACCTGTGCCGAGCGAGACGGCAGCGAGTCCAGCAAACATTGCGACCTGCCCGCTCATGTCGGGGGCGGTGGGTATGGCGAGCCCCAGGTAACCCAGGAACATCACCACAAAGCCAGCGACGACGCAGCGACCGTACCCAATCTTGTCAGCAATCATGCCACCGAACAGTGGCGCGAAGTAAACAACGGCCAGGAATATAGCATTCACTTGGCCTGCGGTGCTCTCATCCCAGCCAAACTTGGCCTGCATGAACAGGGTGAAGATGGCTAGCATGGTGTAGTAACCGAAGCGCTCGCCTGTGTTGGCAAGTGCTAAAGCGAATAAACCTTTAGGTTGGTTCTTGAACATATTGTTATTGTTTTGCTAATTTAGCCGGATAGTCCATACCTCTGGCTATCCGGCTAAAGTTTTTAAATTTCTATCTTGTTATTTTGTGACACGTTCGAGCCACTTGAGCATAGCCAGCATGACGCCCATAGAGATGAGGCAGAATCCGGCAAACACTGCCCAGCATTGCCACTGGTGCGGGAAACTGTTGAGCATTGTCACGCCGAGGGCAATGAAAAGGTTGCCGATGGCGGTAGCACAGAGCCACAAGCCCTGGCAGATGCCCTGGAGGTGCTGGGGAGCGATTTTAGAAACGAACGACAGACCCAGGGGAGAGATGAACAGCTCGGCAACGGTGAGGAAGAAGTAAGTGACGATGAGCACCCAGGGGCCTGCCTTCATGGCAACCTTGGCGGTCTCTGCAAGACCCTTGAATTCCTCGCCTGATGGATAACCGTTGGCAACGGAGATGCCGATAAGGAAGAGGTAAGCGCAAGCGGCAACAAACATACCGAGTGCGATCTTCCATGGTGTGGAAATCTCTTTGCCTTTCTTTGCAAGAGCTCCGAAGACAATCATGATGATGGGAGTGAGCACGATCACAAAGAAAGGATTGATGCACTGCCATATCTCGGGTGCGATAGAATCGGTCTCGCAGAAGTCGCGTGCAAATACAGAGAGCGACTGTCCGTTCTGGTGGAATGAGAACCAGAAGAAGATAGCCACGCCGAGCACTGCGAAGAGAGCAAACATGCGCTGCTTGATTTCCTTTGCGTCGGCAGCCACCTCGTCCTTTGAAGCAGCGGCAGCCTTAACCTTCTTGATGGGGTTGGGAAGTACTTTGCGAGTTGCCACGAAGATGAGGAAAGATGCAATCATTGCAAGAGCCGAAGCGATGAACGAATAGTGCACGCCAGTGTTGAAACTCTCGAGGTAGCTAGTGCAGAATGCTGCCAAGTCGCCCACCTGGCTACCATCGATGATAGAACTCTGGGCGAGGGCGTTGAGATTCTGCATATCCTCGGCTGTATTTGTTCCCTGGAGGAAACCGTGGCACAGACGGGGAAGGTCGGCGTTGTAAATGAAACCGTCGAGCTTGAGCATAGCGCTACGCAAGAGGGGTGCAACGAAAGGTGCAATCACACCGCCTATGTTGATGAATACATAAAAAATCTGGAAACCGCTGTCGCGACGAGACTTTGCGATTGCGAGCTCTTCGGGACCTTTCTTGGCAGCCTCGGCCTCGTAGTTGTCATACATCTGACCAACGATAGCCTGCAAGTTGCCTTTGAACAGACCGTTACCGGTAGCAATGAGCACGAGAGCCACGCAAGTGAGCACAAGCACCCATGTGGGAACGGCGCCGGGATTGCCGCCAAACACGGGAACCGACAGGATGATGTAACCCGCAGCCATGACCACGAGACCCATCATGATGGTGCCCTTGAAGTTCTGCAGCTTGTCGGCAACCATGCCGCCTGGGAGGCTAAGCACGTAAATAAGGAAATAGAACACAGCGTAAATCCATCCTGCAAGGTCATCACTGATGCCAAACTTTGAGCACAGGAAGAGCAGGAGCACTGCATTCATGATGTAGTAGCCGAAACGCTCGCCCATGTTGGACAGAGCGGCTGAAATAAGGCCCTTGGGGTGTTTTTTCTTTGCCTCAATCACATAGTAGATGAGGAAAGGCACAACCACCACTAGAATCGCAATTAGCATAGCCACCATGCGATTGTTGTTCCAGAGATCTTGTAACATAATTCGTTGTTATTTTAGGGTTAATAATTTTGCCTTTGCGGGTTTCAGGCCTGTGCCTGGAAGGCGAGTGCATAGGCTTTGATCTTCTTGATCATTGCCACGAGCCCGTTGCTGCGGGTGGGCGACAGGTGGTCGTGGAGCCCTATGCGGTCGATGAAATAGAGGTCGGCATCGAGTATCTCGGCAGGTGTGTGGCCGCTGAGCACACGCACGAGCATCGAGATGATGCCCTTGACGATGATGGCGTCGCTGTCGGCAGTGAAATGCAGCTTTCCGGCATCGTAGTCGGCCTGGAGCCACACTCGGCTCTGGCATCCCTCGATGATGTTGTCGGCAGTCTTGTATTTCTCGTCGAGCGCGGGCATGGCGTTGCCCATGTCGATGATCACTGCGTAGCGATCCATCCAGTCGGTGAAACCTTCAAATTCCTCGATTATCTCGTCTTGTATGTCGTTAATTTTACTCATTTCCAGTAATTGTGTAGTTTAATGAGCAAAATTACTCAAAATATTACAATAATGCAAGCAAAGTGACAAGTTTTGCTTTTTTTACAGGCGAGTAGGGTAATAGACGGCAAGGGATTCTAGCTCTATAGACATTCTAGGCTTTCTATACATTCTATACATTCTATACATTCTATACTTTCTATACTTTCTATACTTTCTATACTTTCTAGGCTTTCTAGATATTCTAGGTTTTCTAGGGTGTAAAAAAACAGGGTCCCGTTTGGAACCCTGTTTTGGTATTGATGTGATGTGTTGTTATCAATAGAACTCGATGAGTCGGCGTTCTATCTTTGTGCCCTTGCGGAGGATGTCGATGAGCATGTTAGATACCATAGCAGCGCCGCGAGTCTGTGCGAAACGCATGTCGGCATCTTGCTTGCTGAGCTTGAGAGCTGACTTCTCGATATTCTCTACGTGGAATGCGTAAACACCAGTCTTGCCCTTGAGGAGGCCTACGAACTGACCCTTCTGAGCAGCAGCCACGCGGCCGATGATGCTGGGTTCGAGCATGGGGTTGCGGTCGTTGCCAAATGCTACCTGAACGGTGTCAACCTTTACCTTCATCACGTTAGCATAGCCGTTGAGGTCCTTAGCCTTGCCGTTGAATTCCTTCATGCGAGCCTCGCCCTTCTTCTCGGCGCGAACCTTGTCGGTGAGGTAGTTCTTGATGCCGGGGTGGGTTGCGGGCATGTAGTCGCCATCGTAAATGTCGTCGAGGCAAACTGCGATGAGGATATCGTTGTTGTCGGCAAAGATGCCAGAAACTTCGCCCTTCTTGGCGTCAAACGCCCACTTGATTGCCTTGCGTGAATCCTTGATGCCTGAACGGGTGTAGGGGTTCATGCCGAGCTGGGGAGTGCTGGGAGTGATGTACTCTTCCATAGCCGGGGTGCCAAAGGCAGCCGCAGCGTTCTTGGTGAAGTCGGCAACGGTCTTGTTCTTGTCGAGGTACTTCTGGAGCTTGTCGCGCAGGTCGTTGCTAGTCTTGGTGCTAGCGTAAGCCTCGTGGCTAACTGTTGCATAGGTGTAGAAGGTCTTGGGAGCTTTCTTCTCGAGCACCTTCAGGAACACTGCACCGTTCTCGTTGCTGTCGAGAACTACGAAGTCGGCGCCAGCGTTTTCAAACTTATTCTTAACAGAGTCGGCAAACATAGCGATGCGCATCCACTGCTCTTCCTGAGCCTGAGCACCCTTGAATGCCTTAGTGACGTCGGCGATAGCCTTGCCTCCCTTGAGCATTGCCATAGCGCTATCCTGTGCCGATTTAGCACCGGGAACCTGTACCATGGTAGCCTTTACAGAGTCGAGCGAAGCAGCCTTTGCCATGAGTTTGTACATGAGGTAGCGGCCGTCGGCTTGTGTAGAGTCGCGCATCACTGAACCCACACCTGCGTTCTGAACGAAGTTCTTAACAGCGGGAGCAACCTGTGCGAGCTCACACTTGGTGGTGTCGAACTTCACGGTGCCGAGCACGCGTACAGAGTCGATGCCACGTCCCTTCTGGAGGGCAGCGTAAGCAGCGTCGGCAATCTTCTTGGCCTCGTTGATATCAGCTTTAGAGGGAACGATGCCCACGGGGATGAAGTGGATGTAACGAGTCTCCTCGTCCATAGCGAACATTTTCTTGTTCTTCTCCCACTCTGCCTTGATTTCCTCGTCGCTAACGGGGAACTTGTCGTCGGAAAGGTCAGAGAAGTCCTTCTTCACCATAGTGATGTAAGAGATAGTAGCCTCATCTTCCATCTCGGCGCGGTCGAGGTCGTTAGCCTGGATACAGCCGTTGACGAGGGTGATGAGCTTCTGAGCCTCATACTGCTTGTAGATGTTCTCCTGGAGGAGTTCCCACTGTGCGCGGATGGGGGCGAGCTGAGCCTTTGCCTCGGCAGTGTTGTTCTTGGGGTCGTTGAGGAGCTTGTTGAGCTCGGCGGGAGACGCAACACCAAGGCTCTGTGCGAATTGAACAGCCTGTCCCACGGGGTTCTTGCCCACGATGAGCTCGGTGAGCTCGTTGTCGGTAACGGTGATGCCCACTTTCTCGTATTCTTGCTCGAGCAGTTTCTCTTGGATCATCTCCTCAAGAACTTGCTGCTGACGAGTAGCCTGGTCGATGTTTTGTGAACGACCGTTCTGCTGGTCGAGTTCACTTTCTTTCTGAACACGATTGTTGAATGAAACGAAGTCAATCTTGTCGCTGCCCACTTTGGCTGCAGTGCTGTTGTTGCCCTGACGTCCGAGAGCCTCGAAGCCGACTTCAACGATAAACGCGAGAAGAGCACCGCCAATCACGATGCCAAGAATTTTTTTCTTCTGCCTAATTGTTTCTAATAATGCCATTTATCTATAATTTTTTGTTTGTATTTTTCTTTAATTTGAAAACTTTCGCCAAATAAACACGCAAAGATACTTATTTTTTGTCTTATGCCAAAATTTTTCTTTAATTTTTTTGTTCTTGATGCTAACAGTAGTGTAACTCCCCTTTTCTAAATCAACTAGAGATATCGGTGGTATGATTAAAAAATTTCCTTATGATTTCGGATAATTTCTTTCAGTAAAAAGGAAATATCTCCGTGCCCTCTGTGCT
>JAGHSP010000059.1 GCA_018065815.1 Candidatus Sodaliphilus limicaballi
TTATTTCTTTTCTAACTGGTGCTCTCGTGCGATAGCGATAGCGCGCTGTAGTCGATCAGAAAGAACTTCTTTAGGAGGAAGTTGAGTGTAATATTGAGCTATTCTTATGTCACTATCTTCGTCTTCGATTTTGTCAGTTAGCGTGCGCGTGTCCCAATGCTCAATGTAACACATCTCTATATAGAACTGACGCTCAAGGGGGTCAGAAATGTACATTATTGTTTTGAGATGTGTCCACGTTAATTGTCTCCTCGCTGCGGAGACAATGTCTTCTTGAGAGAAAGTCTCTGCAGCGCGGAGACAATGCAAGATTTTTTTGTGGCTCCACCCGGAACCATAATGATGTGTTAATTTCTCAGCGAGTTGCTTAACCACTTGTTTGCGATACTCTGCGCGCTTGTTGTGAAGAATATCTTCTTTGATACACTTGCTTCTTAGTACTCCAGGATGAGTGTTGCTCGGGCGGGGAGGGTGAGGTCTTGGGTGAGGTCGATGGTTGTGCCTGTGGGGACGTCGCGGGCGGTGGTGGCGGTGCCTATCACTTCCTCATAGCGCTTCACGGGCATTGTGGCGGGCTGGTCGGCACCGTTGACGATGGTGAGCACTGTCTTGCCCTCGTGGCGGCGGGCAATCACGTAGATGCCGTTCACGGGGATGAACTGGGTCATGCGGCCCTCGGTGATTACCTTGTTGCCCTGGCGCCAGTGAAGCACAGTCTTGAGCCAGTTGTACATGTCGTTCTGGGCATAGGTGCGTCCCTCGGGGGTGAAGGCGCTGCGCTCGTCGCCGGGGAATCCGCCGGGGAAGTCCTTGCGCACATAGCCGTCGGTCACTTCCTTGGTGCCGTTCATGAGCACCTCGGTGCCATAGTAAAGCTGGGGAATGCGCTTGATGGTGAGCAACAGGGCGAGTGCCTGCTTGAGTGTCATCATGTCGTGGCCGTTGCCCAGGAAGCGGTTGGTGTCGTGGTTTTCGATAAATGCCATCACGTTGCTGGGGTCGGGGTAGAGGTAGTCCTGGCACAAACTGTTATACACGCGGTTGAATCCGTGCCACCAGCCGTCGGTTGCCTCGTGCTTGGCGCTATCTACTTTCTCGTAGAATGAGAAGTCCATCACAGTCTTGAGGTTGCTGTTCTCGCTAGCCAGCTTGCTGTCCTTCTGCCATGTGGCGGTATAATAAGGGTTCTCCACCCAAGTCTCGCCCACCACGTTGAAGTTGGGGTACTCGTCGTTGAGGGTCTTCATCCAGCGTGCCATGGCGTCGGCGTAGGCATAGGGGTAGGTGTCCATGCGTATGCCGTCGATGCCAGCGCTTTCAATCCACCAGATGCTGTTCTGGATGAGGTAGTTCATCACGTGCACGTTGTGGTGGTTGAGGTCGGGCATAGATGGCACGAACCATCCCTCCACAGTCTCGCGCAGATCGACCTCGCTGGCATAGGGATCGACCACGGGGGTGAGCTTGTAGCTCGTCTGCAGGTAGTTGTCCTTGTAGTCGGGCTGGTTGAGCCAGTCGTGTGAAGGCATGTCTTTGAGCCAGGGGTGATAGCTGCCGCAGTGGTTGAAGATCATGTCCATCACCACCTTGAGTCCGCGCTCGTGCGACTTGTCGATGAGTCGGCGGTAGTCGGCGTTAGTGCCGAAGCGGGGATCCACGCGATAGTAGTCGGTTGTGGCATATCCGTGGTAGCAGCTGTGGCCGTGTCCGTCGGGCGAGTCGTTCTCTAGCACCGGGGTGAACCACAGGGCAGTCACGCCCAGGTCGGTGAAGTAGTCGAGGTGCTGCTCGATGCCGGCGAGGTCTCCGCCATGGCGCAGGCTGGGCTTGCTGCGGTCGGTGGTGTAGGGTTGCATGCCAGCAACGGCGTTGTTGCTCTGGTCGCCGTCGGCAAAGCGGTCGGGCATGAGCATGTAGAGCACGTCCTCATTGGTGAATCCCTGGCGCTTGTCGCCTGCCATGTCGCGCTGCTTGAGCTCGTAGGGCACGGTTTTCTTTTTCTTGCCCAGGGTGAAGTCGATGTTGATGGTGCCGGGCTGTGCGCCGCTGGTGTTGAGGTACACGAGCAGGTAGTTGGGCGAGTCGAGGCGCACGAGGCTATCGACCGTCACGCCGGGATAGCTGATGCTCACGTCGGCATTCTTGATGCCAGCGCCATATACCATGAGTTGCACAGAGGGGTTCTTCATGCCGGCATACCAGCAAGTGGGGTCGATGCGATCCACGTTAACTCGTGCGGGGGCAGCCTGTGCCGCGATGCCCGCAACAGCCGCAAGGGCTAGGAGTAGATGTTTCATAGCTTATAAAAAAATGTCTTCTAGAATTTCCAGAAAAACTAGAATGTTCTAGAAGACGATGGTTTCTTTAATGTTTTAGTTGTGGAAAATGAGGGCGCTCTGTGCTGGCACAGCCACGTTGCCTCCGGTGGTGGTGTCGATGCCGTCCTCGTTGATGCTGATGTTGCGGCACACCACTGTGTAGTTGCCCTCGGGCACGTTGACCGTGCGCACACGCTTGCTGCCGTTGAGCACCACGTAGATGTCGCCCCATGTCTCGCCGGGAGCGCCAGCCTTGATGCGGAATGCCACCAGGGCATCCTGCGAGGGCAGGAACTCAACGTGCTTGCGCACGAGCTGGGCATCGCCCATGTGGAATGCGGGATGGTTCTTGCGCAAGGCGATGAGGCGGCTGTAGTAATTGAACACCTGCGGATAGGTCTCAAGGTTGGTCCAGTTGAGATGGTTGATCGAGTCGGGGCTCTCATAGCTGTTGTGCACGCCCTTCTTGTCGCGCAGCATCTCCTCGCCGCTGAGCATGAAAGGCACGCCCTGCGAGGTGAACACTGCGGTCTGTGCCAGCAGGTCGAGGCGTATGAGCTCGTCGGTGGTGATGCCGGGGATGCTGGCCTTGAGACGGTCCACGAGGCACATGTCGTCGTGGCACGACACATAGCTGATCATCTGCGTGGGTTGCAGGGTCCAGGGTTCCTTGCTGTAGTTCACCTTGCTGTAATCGACCTGCGGGTGCTCGATAGCGCCCACAATGCCCATCTTGATGCTCTCCTCGTTGCCGGGAAGGCCTGCGAGGAAGGCGGGCTTGGTGTCGTCGCTGAAGGGGCCGCGCAACGCGTCGCGTATGTCGTCGCTGAATGCTGCGATGCCGGGCATCTGGTTGATGTGGGCCTTCATGCCCAGCTTCTCGTGGGGATAAGCGCATGAGCCTGCGCTCCAGCCCTCGCCGTAGATGTAGATGTGCGGCGGAAGGGCGGCGCGTATGGCATTCATCGTCTCAATGTCGTGGACGCCCATCAGGTCGAAGCGGAAACCGTCGATGTGATACTCCTCCACCCAGTATTTCACGCTCTCCACCATGTAGTCACGCATCACCTGGCGGTCGCTTGCGGTCTCGTTGCCGCAGCCGCTGCCGTCGCTGTAGGTGCCGTCCTGGTTCTTGCGGAAGAACTCATCGGGCATGATGCGCTGGAAGTTGCTGCCGTCGATGTTGAAGGTGTGGTTATACACCACGTCGAGGATCACCTTGATGCCGGCCTTGTGCAGCGCCTGCACCATGGTCTTGAACTCGCTGATGCGCGACGCGGGGTTGAAGGGGTCGGTTGAATAACCGCCCTCGGGCACGTTGTAGTTCAGGGGGTCATAGCCCCAGTTGTACTTGTTGTCCTCCAGACGGCTCTCATCGACCGACGCATAGTCGAACGATGGCAGCATGTGCACAGCGTTCACGCCCAGAGCCTTGAGGTGCGCGATGGCACGAGGCTCGGCGAGGGCGAGGAACTTGCCCTTGTTGTTCAAGCTGCTAGAAGCATCGATCGAGAAGTCGCGGTGGTGCATCTCGTAGAGCACGAGGTCCTTAGCAGCGATGTCGGGGGTGACATCGCTTTCCCATCCTGCGGGGTCGGTCGATTTCATGTCGATCACGGCTCCGCGGCGTCCGTTCACGCCCACGGCTTTAGCGCCAAGCCCTGCGCACTCGCCGCGGTACTGTCCGCCATATTTCACGTCGAGGGTGTAGAACTTGCCCTTGAGGTCGCCCTTGATCAGTGCGTCCCATGTGGGGTAACCATTCTTGTCGTTGCCTCTCTTCTTGAGCTGCACAGTCTTCACGGGTTTGCCTCCGGCACCGTTATCATAGATGCGCAGCTTCACTGCCTGGGCGTCGCCCAGCGTGATGGTTTCAAACTGAGTGGATGCCTGCGTGTAATTGACCTGCGCATTGCTGTGCGCTGTGGTGAGCAAGGCGGCTATTGCGGCTATTGCCATGTGGATGGGTTTCATGATGGATTTTATCGTGCGTTGTTGATTATTAACTTGTTGACCTTGGCGTTGAAGTCGGCCTCTTTCTTGAGCTGCTCGATGGTCATGTGCATGCGGTAACGCCAGTAGTGACGGGGATTGGCGGGGATGTTGATGCGCTCGGCATCGGCATCGGCGCGACGCACGTTCTCGTCGGTTGCCATCCAGTCCTGGAGAGAGAGCAGGCACAGCATTGAGGGTGAGCTCAAGTGGTTGTTGACCACCTGTGTAGCGATGTCGGCAGGCAGGGGGTGTGGAGCGCCGTCGCCGCGCCACAGCACGCTGTTGTAGTATTGCTGGGTGAGATCCCAGTCCTCGTCCCACCACTGGCGCAGTGTGGGCATGTCGTGGGTTGAGATGGTGGCAACGCTGCGGTAGGGGTTGCTGCTCAGGTTGCCAAACTTGAGGTGCGGATCCTTGGGCATTGACTCAATCTCAAGGCTCAAGATGCGCAGTTCGTCCATCACCCATGCCACGCAGTCGGGCACCATACCCAGGTCCTCGGCACACACGAGCATGCGTGTGCACTCAACCAGAGTGGGCAGTTTCTTCATCGCCTCGCCATACCAGTAGTCGTTGTTGCGGCGGTAGAAGTAGTCGTTATACAAGCGGTTGAACGCCTGCTTGTCGTTGTCGTAGAGTGCCTCGTAGATGAAGTCAAACTGCACCGAGATGCGCGGATGGAACAGGCCGGGGTTCTTGTGGTCGCGCACGAAGAGCACGTTGCTGATGAGTGAGTACAGGCCGTCGCGCAGGTTGAGCTCGTCCTGGTCGGTAACGCCGGCAAACGCTGCCTCCACCTTGCGCTGGGTGTCAAACTCGGGGCGCATGCGGTAGATGTCGTCGTGCTCACGCTCTACATATTTCTCGCGCACTTCCTGTGCACGTGCACCGAACACGCGGTCGAGCACCCAGTCGCTGATGAACGGGGTGGTCATGTGGTGCTCCTGGAAGTTGAGGCCGTAGCCACGTATCTCGTCGGCGCTCATGCCCAGCGCGGGAGCGAAGTGTCCCAGCAGGCCATGGACTGCGTCGATGGGTATCTCCCAGATGCGGAAGAAGCCCAGCACGTGGTCGATGCGGTAAGCGTCAAAGTATTGCGCCATCTTGCTGAAGCGCTTGATCCACCACGAGCAGCCGTCGGCAAGCATTGCGTCCCAGTTGTAGGTGGGGAATCCCCAGTTCTGGCCGTTGGTCGAGAATGCATCTGGTGGAGCACCCGCCTGACCGTTGAGGTTGAAGTATTTAGGCTCTACCCAAGCCTCCACGCCGTCGCGGCTGATGCCGATGGGGATGTCGCCCTTGAGTATCACGTTCTTGCTGCGGGCATAGTCGTGCGCGCCGCGCATCTGCTTGTCGAGGATGAACTGGATGTAGTACCATATTGCCACCTCCTTGTAGAGGTTGGTGCGCTGGTTGGTCATCGCAGCACGGTCGTCGTCGCTGAAGGTGCGGTTCTCGGGCCACTGGCTGAATGTCGCAGTGCCGTAGAGGTCGCGGTAGTGGCTGAATGCAGCATAGGGCACGAGCCACTCGGCGTTGGCGTCAAAGAATGCCTTGAACTCCTTGCTTTTGAGCACTGCTGCGCCTTCCTGGGCATAGAGTTCCTTGAGATAACCGCGTTTAGCGTCGTTAACGCGCTCATAGTCGATTTGCTCCAGCGCGTTGAGTTCCTGTCGCAGCGCCTCGTAGTGTGCGGCACGCTTCTTGTCGGCGAGTGCCGGGAGCTGGCGCAGGTCCACATACTGGGGGTGCAGCGCGTAGATGCTGATGCTGTTGTAGGGATAGCTGTCGCGCCAAGTGCCGGTGATGGTGGAATCGTTGATGGGAAGCACTTGCAGCGCACGCTGGCCGGTCGAAGCCACCCAGTCAACCATGGCCTTGAGGTCGCCAAAGTCGCCCACGCCGTAGCTGCCCTCGCTGCGGAGCGAGAAGATGGGAATCACGGTTCCGGCAATGCGCATGGGATTGAGCGGGAAATATGCCTTGTTGAGCTCATACACCACCACGTCGCCCGAGCGCATCGACGGCAGGGCCACGGTGCGGTTGTCGCCATTCTCCCACACGGGAGCTTGGCCCTCGGCCATGATGATGAACTTGAATTCCACAAGCGCGCCCTTGAACTTGGCTGCGTCGAGAGCAACCATCCACTCGTTGGGAGCATGCTCCACCATGGGGACAGCCTTGCTGGCATCCCAGTCGCCCAGCAGCGCGGTGTTGCCCACCACGGCCAGGTGCTCGCCTGCGCGCAGCTGCGGTGCACGCACCTTGAGCTGCATGGTCTGGCTGAACTTCACCTCGGCAGGAACGCCACACTCGCGTGCTGCCACGCACTGGGTGAATGCGCTCGAGTACAGATAACTGTCGTCGGGCACATCGTTCCAGTGGTCATAGCAGGTGCACTTTGCGCCCTTGATTGATGTGAGGTTGATGGTGTGAGGCACCACGAGCCACTCGTGACGCACGGTGATGCCACCGCGCTTCACGCTATAGTAATAACACAGCTGGAAACAATTATCGTCAACATTAATGTCGCATTTCCATTCTTTGCCACTTGTTGTCTTCATGACAACGTGCTGGGATACATGGTTTTCAGCATCAAGCAGATTGATTGCTACCTCCTCGCCATAGACGGTCTGGTAGTCAATGATGAATTTCAATTTCATATCTTATGTTGTATTAGTTTTTTCTGTGTGTAAAGTTACAAACAAAACGCTTGGAAAACTGATAAAAAACACAGGTTATGGGCCGACAAATAATGCAAACGATTGCATTGCTTTTACAAAGTAAAAGGTTCACATTTATTATAATAATCAATGAAAATTGATTTACTTTTGCACTAGAATATAAACTTTAAAACTGAAAAAACGATTATGAGAACCAAACCAGATTTGAGTTTCAGCAAACTCTTCAACATTAGTTTCGGCTTCTTCGGCGTGCAGATTGCATTCTCATTGCAGAGTGCTAACATTTCGCGCATCTTTTCCACGCTGGGCGCCGACCCCCACAACTTGAGTTATTTCTGGATCCTGCCCCCGCTCATGGGTATGATCGTCCAGCCGCTCATAGGCAAGTTTAGCGACAAGACATGGACCCGTTTTGGCCGTCGCATTCCCTACTTGTTCCTGGGTGCTGCCATGGCAGTGCTCGTGATGTGCATGCTCCCTAATGCAGGCTCATTTGGCTTGGGCCTGTCAGCCGCAATGATATTTGGCTGCGTCTCGCTCATGTTCCTCGACACCAGCATCAACATGGCAATGCAGCCCTTCAAGATGATGGTGGGCGACATGGTCAACGAGAAACAAAAAGCCAAGGCTTATTCAATCCAGTCGTTCCTGTGCAACGCAGGTTCGCTCGTGGGATTTGTGCTGCCTTTCCTTCTTGCTAAAATAGGACTTGAAAAAGTTGCCCCCGAGGGTGTTATCCCCGACACTGTGAAGTGGGCGTTCTACATCGGCGCAGCCTTCCTTATTTTGTGCGTCATCTACACTACGATGACCGTCAAGGAGTATGACCCGAAACAGATGGCAGAGTTCCAGCAAGCTGCGGTTGCAGCCGACAATGAC
This sequence comes from Candidatus Sodaliphilus limicaballi, assembly GCA_018065815.1. Lineage (GTDB taxonomy): Bacteria > Bacteroidota > Bacteroidia > Bacteroidales > Muribaculaceae > Sodaliphilus > Sodaliphilus limicaballi. Next base: position 7,877 of record JAGHSP010000059.1, read on the forward strand.
GATGCAACAGCCGAGTTTGGCAAGGAGCAAAAGTCTCATGCGCTCAACGTGTTTATTCGCGTGGGTATCGTGCAATTCTTCTGTTGGGCAGCGTTCCAGTGCATGTGGGCTTATACTAATGGCACCGTGGCACTTTCGGTGTGGAACACCGACGTTGCCAGCTCTGAGGCTTATCAGAGCGCTGGCGACTGGGTAGGTATCCTCTTCGCCGTACAGGCCGTGGGCAGCGTGCTCTGGGCAACCGTTCTGCCCCGCTTCAAGAACATCAAGGTCGCTTATGCACTGAGCCTCCTGCTGGGTGGCGTAGGCTTCCTGTGCGTACCCTACGTTACCGACAAGTGGCTGCTCTTCGTGCCCTTCTTCCTCATCGGCTTTGCATGGGCTGCAATGCTCGCGATGCCCTTCACCCTCGTCACCAACGCGCTTGAGGGCGGCAAGTCGATGGGAACATATCTTGGCCTGTTCAACTGCACAATCTGCATTCCGCAGATCGTTATTGGCCTCGTGGGCGGTTCATTGCTTTCGCTCTTCAAAAGCGTGCAGGGCAACATGCTTCTCTTTGCCGGTGCGATGATCATCATCGGCGCACTGTGTGTTCCATTTATCTCAACTAAGAGACACTAAATCGTTGCTTTACAATAATCGGCTACGGGCATCCCGCGACATGCAGGATGCCCGTGGTTTTTTTCTTTGTGCTCCTTGCGGTGGGGGCGGGGGCGTGCTCGTGGCAGGGCTTCAAGGTGGCACATTTTTTGCTTTATATATGGAAAAAAGTCAGTGCGTTGTCTTTTTTTAACTATGTGTA
>JAGHSP010000140.1 GCA_018065815.1 Candidatus Sodaliphilus limicaballi
GAGAGATGTTTTGAGTAGATTTTTGGTAACGACAAAGTCGTTACACTGCATCGTAACCGATGGTCGAGACCGTCGGAGATACCAAAACAGGCTCAAAAGCGGCCGAAATAATCAATTAACTTATTTCAGAATTAATAGAACCCGCCATAGATGAAAAAAACAAGTGCTAGTATCTTTCATTTCTCAACAAAAAGAATTATCTTTGTGCACATATTAAACAATTTGTTTCAAAAACCGAAACAAATAAATTCGAGATACTATTATGACTAAAAAATTATTACTGCTCATTGCTTGCGCCATCATGTCATGGAGCGCAATGCTTGCCGACGAGGTTACAATCAACGGCATCAAGTATAGTGCTTACACTGGGGCTTACGGCTCGGCCCATGTTATAGGATGCGAGCCGGGTGTCAAGAACCTTGTCATTCCCGCCGAGATTACCTATCAAGGACAGACACTGTCAGTGATATCGATTGGACACAGTGCATTTGCCAATAACACCGAACTGATTTCGGCAACTATCCCCGGTTCGGTTTCATCGGTAACCACCTGCGCGTTTATGAATTGTACCAGTCTCAAGAAAGTGACAATCCTTGATGGTATATGGTCAATAGGTTCTGGGTGTTTTCAAGGATGCACCTCGCTTGAAGAGGTTTCAATGACCAACTCTGTTACAACACTGGGGCGCAGCGTTTTTAGTTCATGCACATCTCTCAAGAGCATTGTCTTGTCTAACTCGATCGAAAAGATTGAAAGTTTCGCTTTCTATGAGTGTTCTGCCTTGACACATGTCGAGTGGCCTTCAAGCCTTAAGGAGATAGAAAACAATGCGTTTGGTTATTGTAAAGCCTTCAAGCAAATAACAAATCTTCCCACAAGCCTGCGCAAGATTAATTATAGCGCCTTTTCATTCTCTGGCGTGCGCATTTTGTATCTGCCCGAGGGCATTACCGAACTTGGTTATGCTTTTGTGGGTTGTAACGACTTGAAAGTTATTTCACTGCCTTCGACTCTTACCACATTGTCTGGCTTTTATGGTTGCAAAGGCCTCGCCGACATTGAATGCCGCATGACAACTCCCATACGCCCAGATTCTGACTTTGATGCCGATGTGTATTACCACGCGCAGCTGTATGTTCCCAGGGGATGCGTTGGCGCCTACAAGAATGAGGCCGGATGGGACAGGTTTATAGGAATTACCGACGATTATTCGCCCTTCCCCTTGAGTGATGTCAACGGCGACAAGGTGACCGACGTGAGCGATGCTAACCGCACCATCAACATGATACTGGGACGCAGCACCGACAAGCACCACCGCGATGACGTGAACCGCGATGGAACCATCGATGTGACCGACCTCAACGAAGTGACAAACGCTATCCTGGGTAAATAATAAACATAAACAATTACAACTATGATAAAGAAAACATTACTGCTCATTGCCTGCGCCATCGTGTCATGGAGCGCAATGCTTGCCGACGAGGTTACAATCAACGGCGTTATATACGATGCATTTACAGGGACCGGCCAGGCGGCTGTTAAAGGATGCGAGACGGGTATCAAGAACCTTGTTATCCCTGCCCAGATTACTTACAACGGAGAGACTCTGCCAGTGAAATATATTTCTGGTTCAGCATTTGAGAATAACACCGAGTTGGTTTCGGCAACTATCCCCGGTTCGGTTACATCGATATCCTCTGGCGCGTTTATGAATTGTACCAGCCTCAAGAAAGTGACCTTACTCGACGGTGTGTGGTCAGTGGGTGACTGGTGTTTTCAAGGATGCACCTCGCTTGAAGAAGTAACAATGACCAACTCGGTTAAAACGCTGGGTTATGCAGCCTTTAACGGATGTGTGGCGCTCAAGACCATAACATTGTCCAACTCGATTGAAACGATCGAAAGTTTCGCTTTCTATGAATGTTCTGCCTTGACACATGTTGAGTGGCCTTCAAGCCTTAAGGAGATACAAAACAGGGCGTTTGGTTATTGTAAAGCCTTCAAGCAATTAACAAATCTTCCTACAAGCCTAACCAATATTCATAAAAGCGCCTTTGTACTCTCTGGCGTGCGCATTGTGTATCTGCCCGAGGGCATTACCGAGCTTGATGATGCTTTTATGGGCTGTGACGACTTGAAAGTTATTTCACTGCCTTCGACTCTTACCTCATTACAAGGCTTTAGAAGTTGCAAAGGCCTCACCGACATTGAATGCCGTGCAACAACTCCCGTATGCCCCCGTTCTTACTTTACCGCTGACGTGTATTACCACGCACAGTTGTATGTCCCCAAGGGATGTGTGGGAGCATACAAGAGTGCGACAGGATGGGAAGACTTCATAGGGATTACCGACGATTATTCGCCCTTCCCCTTGAGTGATGTCAACGGCGACAAGATTACCGACGTGAGCGATGCTAACCGCACCATCAACATGATACTGGGCCGCAGCACCGACAAGCACCACCGTGACGACGTGAACCGTGACGGAACCATCGATATAACCGACCTCAACGAGGTAACAAACGCAATCCTGGGCAAATAATCAACAACTATACATAAACAATTACAACTATGATAAAGAAAACATTACTACTCATTGCCTGCGCCATCGTGTCGTGGGGCGCGATGCAAGCCGAAATTGTAACAATCAACGGCGTTATATACGATGCAGGGCTCGGCCAGGCGCTTGTTAAAGGATGCGAGCCGGGTATCAAGAACCTTGTTATCCCTGCCCAGATTACTTACAACGGAAAGATCTTTCCGGTGACATCATTTTTTGGTGATGGGGTTGCCAACAATACCGAACTGGAAACCGCCACTATTGATGGCTCTGAATTTAGCGTTACTTCACGTTCATTCAAAGGCTGTGCCAATCTCAAGAAGGTGACATTACTTGAAGGCGTACACTATATGGGTGCCTGGTGTTTTGAAGGATGTGTATCGCTTGAAGAAATAACAATGACCAACTCGGTTAAAACGCTGGGTTATGGAGCCTTTAGCGGATGTGTGTCGCTCAAGAGCCTAACATTGTCCAACTCGATTACTAAGATCGAAGAATACGCTTTCAATGAATGCAAAGCTTTGACACATATAAACTTACCCCCCAATCTTGAGACAATAGGCCAGATGGCTTTCAACGGGTGTTCCTCACTCAGGAAGATATCACTCCCCACAACCCTCAAAAAATTAGATCACAACACTTTTTCTAAGTCAGGATTACGATATATATATATTCCCGAGGGTATCACCGAGATGGGCTTCGCCTTTGCTGGCTGTAAAGAATTGAGAGTAGTTTCACTGCCCTCTACGCTCACCCGTTTCCAGGGTTTTTACAGTTGCAGCGGCATCACCGATGTGGAATGCCGCTCTACAACTCCCGTCAAACCAACATACGACTTTGAACGCGATGTATATCAACACGCACAGCTGTATGTGCCCAAGGGATGTGTTACAGCATATAAGAGGTCAGGCGTGTGGGGCAACTTCATAGGGATTACCGACGACTATTCGCCCTTCCCCTTGACCGACACCACTGGCGACAAGGTGACCGACGTGAGCGATGCTAACCGCACCATCAACATGATACTGGGACGTAGCACCGACAAGCACCACCGTGACGACGTGAACCGTGACGGAACCATCGATATAACCGACCTCAACGAGGTGACAAATGAAATTCTAGGTAAATAAAACAGTAATATATACTACATGAAACAGTATCTCGATCTCGTCAAGCACGTGATGGAAAACGGCACTCTCAAGGAGGACCGCACCGGCACCGGCACTCGCAGCGTGTTCGGCTACCAGCTGCGGTGCAACCTGGAGGAAGGATTTCCCTTGCTCACCACCAAGAAAGTGCACCTCAAGTCAATAATCTACGAATTGCTGTGGTTCTTGCGCGGCGACACCAACGTGCGCTGGCTGCAGGAGCACGGCGTGAGAATTTGGAACGAGTGGGCCGATGAGAACGGCGAGCTGGGACCCGTATATGGTCACCAGTGGCGCTCTTGGCCCGACTACGACGGTGGTGCTATCGACCAGATAGCCAAGGTGGTAGAGGACATCAAGAACAACCCCAACTCACGCCGCCACATCGTGAGCGCATGGAACGTGGCCGAAGTCAACCGCATGGCACTGCCCCCCTGCCACTCGCTGTTCCAGTTCTACGTGGCCGACGGACGATTGAGCCTGCAACTCTACCAGCGCAGCGCCGACCTTTTCCTGGGCGTGCCCTTCAACATCGCCTCTTATGCCCTGTTGCTCATGATGGTAGCACAGGTCACAGGACTCAAGCCAGGCGACTTCATACACACCTTTGGCGACGCCCACATCTACCGCAACCACTTCGACCAAGTGAAGCTGCAACTCACCCGCGAGCCACGCAAGCTGCCCGTGATGAAGCTCAACCCCGAAGTGAAAGACCTGATGGACTTCAAGTATGAAGACTTCACCCTCGAAGGCTACGACCCCCACCCCCCCATCAAAGGCCAAGTAAGCGTGTAGTTTTTATAAAGGTTTAAAGGTTTAGAGGTTTAAAAGTTTAAAAGGTTTAAAAGTTTAACCCTATATAGGCTATATAGGCTATCTAGGCTATATCTCCTATAAAAAAATCCTATAAAAAAATGACCGAAGAAGGACGTGAAATCAGTGCCATTGTCGTCATCGACGAGCGTGGTGCCATAGGCAACAAGGGCGGGCTGCTGTGCCACCTGCCGGCCGACCTCAAACACTTCAAGAACATCACCATGGGGCACTCCATCATGATGGGCCGCCACACGCTCGAGTCGTTCCCCAAGGGGCCGCTTCCCGGGCGGCAGAACATAGTCATCTCACGCAACCCCGACTATGCCCCCGAGGGCGTGACCATGGTGCACAGCTTCGACGAGGCAGTGGCCAGCGCCACCATGCCCGGAGAGTTGTTTGTGTTAGGCGGTGCCCAAGTCTATGCCGGCATGTTCCACATGGTGACAACGCTATATCTCACCCGCATCCACCACACCTTTGAAGAGGCCGATGCCCATTTCCCGGCCATCAATCCCGACGAATGGCAAGAGGTTGACAGCGAGCACCATGCCCCCGACGACCGCAACCCATACCCCTACACATTTGTCACCCTAAAACGCCGCTAATCCTCCCCGGTTGTAAAATAAATGATGCTAATTCATTGTCCAGTAGGATAATGTCTAAACAACCCCCACCGCCGAACATAGTGGCGGTGGGGGTATAACGTATGCAATTGTATGCGTCCGGCAGGACGCTAATCGGAGCAAAAAGGTTAATTTCACCCTAGCAGGTGTTTCACCAGCGCTGCGGTGGCGCGGCCGCGGTGAGAGATGGCATTCTTCTCCTCACCAGTCATCTGGGCAAAGGTGCGTCCGTCGCCCTCGACCGGGGCAAAGATGGGGTCGTAGCCGAAGCCCTCTTCGCCATGGCGCTCGGTGAGGATAGTACCCTCCACCTTGCCCTCAAACGTGCTCACGCGGTCACCCTCGATCAGGGCAATCACGGTGCGGAAGCGTGCCGACCGCTCGGTCACGCCCTGCATCTTCGTGAGCACCTTGTCCATGTTGCGCTCGCTGTCGTGGGCCACCCCGCCATAGCGGGCCGAATACACCCCCGGCTCCCCGCCCAGGGCATCAATCTCAAGGCCTGTGTCGTCGCTGAAACAGTCCATGCCGTAGTGTTCCTTGATGAACTGCGCCTTCATGAGCGCATTCCCGTCGAGCGTGTCGGCGGTTTCAGGGATATCAACGTCGCAACCGATGTCGGCCAGCGACAGCACCTCCATGCGTCCGCCCACAATCTGCCTCAACTCCTGCAGCTTATGGGCATTATTAGTAGCAAAAACAATCTTCTTCATGCGGTAATTTATTTTAATTCAGTTACAAAGGTAACGAAAATTTATCTAAAAGACGAAACTCGCCCCAAAAAGTGTAAATAACACAAATTTTATAGTCCAAAACATGCTTTTATTTTTCCCGAACAGGGTGTTTTTATGCCTTTGAGGAAAAATAAAAGCATGTTTTGGGGGTGTGACTATTCAGCAATAGAATTTTGCAGAGTCCCCGCCCAGACCTTATGAAAATCTTTCTCTCGCACAAAGCATAAGGCAAAGAGAGGCTGAAAGCTATTTTCTAGGCGAAGCATAAAATCAAAATAAAAATATTTTCTTTTTTTACCGGACAACTATAATTTTCAATGAAAAAATCTGTGAGTTCAGTGAGATCCGCGCGGGGAGTTCCATTGGTGAATAGTTACTTTGGGGGTATCATACTGCTGAAAATGGTGAAAAAATATCCAAATAGTCATACGAAATCCAATAAAAAAATGCGTTTTATTTTTCCCGAACAAGGTATTTTTGTATCTTTGCGGAAAAATAAAAGCATGTTTTATGAGCAATTTAATTGGCCGCAATAGCGAAATATCACAACTTAAAAGTCTTTATAACAGCAACAAATCCCAATTTGTAGCAGTATATGGACGTCGTCGAGTGGGAAAAACCTTCCTCATAGACGAGGCGTTGAAAGGTAAAATCACCTTCCGCCATGCTGGTCTATCTCCTGTGGACGAGAGTGGCAAGTTCAATATGCTCAAAGACCAGTTGAAACACTTTTATAACTCTCTGCTATTACATGGTGTAAAGAAAAAGAAATGCCCCGCATCGTGGCAAGAGGCATTTTTCATGCTTGAACAACATCTAAGAAGCATAGACGATGGATCTCGCCAGGTTGTATTTATTGACGAGCTACCGTGGATGGACACAGCACGCTCGGGATTTGTCACTGCTCTTGAAGGTTACTGGAACTCATGGGCATGCCATCGCAGTAATCTCATGCTAGTGGTGTGCGGCAGCGCGACGTCATGGATGCAAGACAATCTGATTAACAACCATGGTGGTTTATATGGCAGGATAACATATGAAATCAAATTGTCACCGTTCACACTTGCCGAGTGTGAAGCATTCTATAAGTCCGCTCAGGTAAGGTTCTCGCGTTACGACATAGTGCAGAGTTACATGATGGTGGGTGGCATCCCTTTTTATTTGGGCTATTTTGACCACACCTTGAGTTTGTCACAGAACATAAACAAACTTTTCTTTGAAAAGAACGCAAGGCTGCGAGGGGAATATGACCGCTTGTTTTCATCGGTATTTAGCAATCCTGATGAAATGAAAAGCATTATAGAAATGCTTTCCACCCGTCGCTCGGGTTATACTCGGGCCGAACTTGTGTCATCACTCAAACTGAAGCCTGGAGGTGCAGTGACCAAGGCGTTAAATTCACTCATTGCTAGCGACTTTATTGTCAAGTATGTTCCGCATGGTTATAACGAGCGTTCGGCGAGATATAAACTTGTTGATCCGTTATGTTTGTTCTACTTGCGCTATGTAAAAGGCAACGCAGAGCTTAATCCTGAATTTTGGACCCACAACGAGCTCACTCAGTCGGTGATTAGTTGGCGAGGATTTGCTTTTGAGGAGTTGTGCTTAGGCCACATAAAGCAAATCAAGGCTGCCCTTGGCATAGCAGGAGTATTGTCAACGCAGTCGGCATGGTCGCTCAGGGGCAGCGATGATGTTGAGGGCTCGCAAATAGACTTGCTCATCAAGCGTGCCGACAACGTGGTGAACATGTGCGAGATGAAGTTTTACAATGACGACTTCACTGTCACAAAATCCTATGACCGCACGCTTGTGCGCCGCGAGAACGCCTTGGCACAGAGTCTCAAACGCCATACAACAATTCACCCAACACTCATCACCACCTATGGACTGAAGCACAATGAATACAGCGGTAACTTTGTGAGTGTGGTTACAATGGACGATTTGTTTAGAGAATAATAAAGTAGATATAAACCAGTAGGCCCAGATTATGCTGGACAATCCGGAACAATCCGGGTTTTCCAAGCCATCTGGGCCTACTGGTTTATTGGACGCTATTTAGGCGTTAATAGTCGTTGCTATAGAGCATGTTGATGATTTCGTCGAAGCGGCGTGAGTTGCTGAGGCCGTTGGTGGCTTGCTGCATTACCTGCTCCATGACGTTGTCGAGGTAGGGGATTGAGGGGTTCCTGGTGCTGGCGTCGTAGATTTTCCAGTAGTTGGTGCCCTTGAGCCCTTTCATGAATTTCTTGTAGGTCTCGCTCTTGGGGTCTTGGACTGCCCATCCCTCGCCGGCGAGGACTATCTTCTGCTTCTCTAGGAATTCGCGCAGGTTCTTGGTGTACTTGCCGTAGTTCTGCACAAGCTCTTTCTTCTTGAGCACCTCTTTGGTCTCCATTCCGTCGAAGTGCTTGAGCGCGTCCTCCACGTCCATCTTGTTGTAGGGCGCGAGCAGCACGCTTGCCACGCCGGTGCTAAACACGAGGTTGTCGCGGCTTGCGAAGTGTGACTTGCGGGTCTTCTCGGCCACTTTGATGTCGTTCTCGTGGCCTTTTTTGAGTTTCTCGAGGGCGCTGATCTGTTCTTTCACTTTTTTCTCTTCCTTGTTGAGACTGTCAACGCGCTGCTTGAGCACTTTGATTTGCGAGTCGAGGTCCTTGATGGAGTCTTTCTTGTTCTCCATGAGTTCCTCTTGGTTCTTGATGTGAGTCTCATGCTCCTGCACGGTCTGTGCGCCGGCGCTGATTGCAGCAAGTGCCACGACCATGATGATTAATACCTTTTTCATTTACTTATTGTTTTTAAGATTTTTGAGATCAAATTTCACGGGAATGAGCAAGGTGCTCTTGAGTGGCTTGCCGTCGAGTGTTCCGGGGGTGAAGATGGGCATGTGCAGGCACAGGCGCAGGGCTTCCTTGTCGCACTCGGGGTCGATGCCCTCGAGCACCTCGGCCTCAACGAGTTTGCCGTTCTCGTCGATGCGACATTCCACCTTGACGGTTCCCTCGATGCCTTTCTTGATGGCGCTCTTGGGATATTTGAGATTTTTCTTGATGAAAATCTTCATGGCGTCGTTGCCTCCGGCAAACTTGGGGAGAACTGCATTGTCGCCAGCCACGATGTCGCGTTCCTCGAGGTCGTGGCCGAACTCATCGCCCTCTTGGGCCACTGCTGCCTTGCCGCTGAGTCGTGTAGCGCAGGCTTCGTTAAGGGCCTTGGCGCGCTCGGCGTCTTCCTCGTCGGGGTCGAGAGTGAGTGCTTTTTCCGAGTCTATCAGCGCGCCATTGATGTCTTTGAGCATATATTTGATCACTGCGCGCTCGAGCACATAGTGTGCATTGGCGGGAGCGAGCTGCACAGCCTTGTCGAGTTGGCCGAGGGCGGCTTTGGAGTCGCCAGCCTCGAGCAATGCCGCGCTATACTCGTTGTGAGCCCACGCTCTGAAAGTGCCGTCAGTGCTTTCGTCCATGAGCGAGACTGCTTGGTTCAGCAGGTCGGCAGCCTCCTGCGGCTGTTCCTGCGTGAGCTTGATTGATCCCAGGTAGGCCAGCGCATAGGCGTTGCGGTCGTTCTCGCTGATGGCAGCGTTGAACAGGCGCGTTGCCTCGTCCCACTGCTGGTTTTCAAAAGCCTTGTAGGCCTTGTCAAAGTTCTTGATCTTCTTGGCCGGAACAGCGTTGCCAGTGAAAGCAACCATCACGGCTACAATAAGGGAAATGATACTTGATGTCTTCATATTTTGGTGTTATTTTGTTAATGTCACATGCCACTTCACTATCGCAGTCGCACTGCCACCCGCAAGTGGTGGCGATAATGAACGTTTTATTAAACTTGCAAATATACTAATAATTGGCAACAGAAACTATCGCCGGCAATCGTTTTAAGGTTTATTAACGCACATGGGTATTGTGCCAATGGAACTCCCCGCGCAGATCTCACTGAACTCACTGATTTTTTCATTGAAAATTATTGTTGTCCGGTAAAAAAAAGAAAATATTTTTATTCTGATTTTTATGCTTCGCTTGTAACTATTCAGCAATGGTATTTTGGGTAATTTCCCCGCGCGGATCTCACTGATAACAC
>JAGHSP010000366.1 GCA_018065815.1 Candidatus Sodaliphilus limicaballi
CTTCTGAGATTTATAATAAAATGATATTCTATTAATGCTAACAGATGAACAGATATTACTATTCTCACACAATGATTCTTGGTTTGTACCAAGGGCATGTAGAGGGTGTGTCAAAATGCGCTTTGGTTGAGTACAAAAACAAGAGCTGGTAGGGACGATACTCCTGTATCGTCCGCGGTGTTCTTAGAGCGCTCATATTCAAATAATTGCGTAATGTACTACGCCCGTTCCGAGCGTGCGGACGACACGGGAGTGTCGTCCCTACCTCAACTTGATTTCGCATTTTTACACATCCTATGCATCAACATTATTTCATATTTTGACACACCCTCGTGTAAAGTGTGACAAAATCGCGGTTGAAGACCGCTACCTCGAAATGCACAAGCGCAGCGTAGTAGGATGTGCGGGGTAAAGTGCCCCTGCGTGCCTACACGGTTGTCAAAGGTGCTGTCCTACCGGACAGAATGCAATTTTGATGCGGTTGCCCTGAAAAAACATTCCATATTTAACACATTAATAAAAAAATATTCGTAAATTTGCGAGTTACAAAAAAAGAATCAAACAAAACTATTATAACACTCTTTATGGAAATTAAAAGAAACCAACGTAAACCACTTGCAGGCATGAACTTGCGCGAACTGCGCGAGGTCACAGCCGAGCTAGGCATGCCCAAGTTCACAGCAACCCAGCTAGCACAGTGGATCTATGGCAAGCGCGTCTCTACTTTTGACGAGATGCTCAATATCTCCAAAGCTAATCGCGAGAAACTGGAATCCAGGTATGTAGTGGGACTCAAGCAACCTGCCGAGGCTCATCGCAGCGAGGACGGAACCGTCAAGTATCTCTTCGATGTGGGCGAGGGAAAGGCCATTGAGAGCGTTTACATCCCCGAGGACGACCGCGCCACGCTGTGTATATCCTCTCAAAAAGGATGCCGCATGAATTGCTACTTCTGCATGACCGGACGCCAGGGGTTCCATGGTAATCTCACAGCCAACGAAATCATCAACCAGGTGCTCAGCATACCCGAAAGCGAGTCGCTCACCAACGTTGTGTTCATGGGCATGGGCGAGCCTCTTGACAACCTCGACGAGGTGATGAAGGTCATCGAGATTCTCACCGAGTCATGGGGACTTGCATGGAGCCCCAAGCGCATCACCGTTTCTACCGTGGGCAAGAAGCCTGAACTCAAGACACTGGTTGAGAAAACAAGCGTGCACGTGGCTGTGAGCGTTCATGATGCAGTGCATGAGGAGCGCCAGTCTATCATGCCGCTTGAGAAGATTTACCAGATCAAGGACGTCATGGAGATGCTCTCGCGATACGACTGGGCCCACCAGCGCCGTCTCTCGATTGAGTACATCATGTGGAACTGGTTTAACGACGACATCAAGCACGCCGAGGCTCTGCGCGAGATTATCCCCGATGAGCACGTGCGTGTCAACCTCATTCGCTACCACATGATCCCCGACACTCCCAAGCTGCGCACCAGCAGCGACGAGCGCATGGCCTACTTCCGCGACTACCTCAACAGCAAGGGCGTCACATGCACCATTCGCCGCAGTCGTGGCGAGGACATCTCGGCTGCATGCGGCATGCTCGCCGGGAAGGTGAAAAAAGAAAACCAGCAAAACGAAACAAAAAAGACTAAGGTGGGTTCTATTAATAATGAAAAAAGATAATTATTATTTCGGTCGCTTTTGAGCCTGTTTTGGTATCTCCGACGGTCTCGACCATCGGTTACGATGCAGTGTAACGACTTTGTCGTTACCAAAAATCTACTCAAAACATCTCTC
>JAGHSP010000256.1 GCA_018065815.1 Candidatus Sodaliphilus limicaballi
TTCATAAGTAACGCTACTGCCTGTTCCATAATTCAAATTATTAAATTTCTATAATCAGCGGAAATTGGGTGAAAAATTGCAGTTTCCGCTGATTATAGGTCGGTTTTTGTGCTATAATCAGCGGAAATTGGGTAAAATTATGTGGTTTCCGCTGATTATAGATTTCTTTACTAACCTCCTGTTACCTTATTGTGGTGCCTCGGTTGTTGCTTATGTTAGCCGAGTTCTTGATTACTACCTCGGTGACGCCTTGGGACACTGCATTGAGGGCGCCGGTGACCTTGGGGAGCATGCCCGCGGCGATGATGCCGTCGGCTTTGAGTTGCTCAAACGAGGTTTTGTCGATGGTCTCGATGAGCGACGAGGGGTCGTTGATGTCAACGAGCACGCCGTCTTTCTCAAAGCAGAATACTAACTGGGTGGGGGCAAACCGTGCGCAAGCTATTGCCACTCTTGATGCCACGCTGTCGGCGTTGGTGTTGAGCATGTTGCCCTTGCTGTCGTGGGTGAGGGCGCAAAACACAGGAGTGACGCCTATTTCAAGCAGATGCTGCATGAACTTGTGGTCCACCTTGTCACCGTCGATGTCGCCCACCCAGCCGAAGTCGATGGGCTCGGGGGTGCGCTTGTGGGCAGGGATGACGCCGGCATCAGCGCCCGATAGCCCCAGTGCCTTGCAGCCGCGGGCATTGAGTGCCGCCACGATGCGCTTGTTGATGAGGCCGGCATAGACCATGGTGCACACGTCGAGCGTGTCGCGGTCGGTCACGCGACGGCCTTCTATCATCATGGTCTCGATGCCCAGTTGCTGGGCGAGGCGTGTGGCGAGCTTGCCACCGCCGTGGATGAGAACCTTGTCGCCCTCAATGGCCGCAAAGTCATCGAGGAACTTGCCCAGCGCCTCGTCATTGTCAACGACATTGCCTCCTATCTTGAATACTTTAATCATATTATTTTTAAAGGTTTAAGGGTTTAAAAGTTTAAAGGTTTAATAGGTTAGGGGAAATCGAAAAACCAAGTCGTTCATTAAGCGATTAATATTTAAACCTTTAAACGATTAAACTGTTAAACTTTTACTTCTCCAGTGCTTCGAGCATGCGCTTGATGACCACTGTGGCCGAGATCTCGCGGTTGGCTGCCTCGGGGATAACCAGGCTGCGGGGGCCTTCGATGACCTCGTCGGTGACGATCATGCCGCGGCGCACGGGCAGGCAGTGCATGAAGAAGGCGTTGTCGGTCAATGCCATCTTCTGGGCGCTGACGGTCCAGTTCATGTCCTTGCTCAATATTTTGCCGTAGTTGGGATCCTCGTATGCCGACCAGTTTTTGGCATAGACGAAGTGCGCGCCTTTGAGGGCTTCGTCCTGGTCGTGGGTGATGGTTGCTCCGGCGGTGAACTTGGGGTCAAGGTCATATCCTTCAGGGTTGGCAACCACTACCTCGTATCCGGCAGCGACCATCCACTGTGCGAAAGAGTTGGGCACAGCCTGCGGCAGAGCCTTGGGGTGAGGAGCCCATGTGAGCACCACCTTGGGACGCTCGACGGTCTTGTGCTCCTCGATAGTGATATAGTCGGCAAAGGCTTGCAAGGGGTGTACCGTGGCGCTCTCCATGCTGAAAACGGGGCGGCCGCTATACTGGATGAACTGCTGGATGATAGCCTCGCTATAGTCTTTCTCCTTGCTGTCGAAGGTGGCAAACGAGCGCACACCGATGAGGTCGCAGTAGCTGCCCATAACGGGGATAGCCTCGAGCAGGTGCTCGCTCTTGTCGCCGTCCATGATGACGCCGCGTTCGGTCTCGAGCTTCCATGCGCCCTGGTTCACGTCGAGCACGATGCAGTTCATACCCAGGTTCATGGCAGCCTTTTGTGTTGACAAGCGTGTGCGCAGGCTGCTGTTGAAGAAAATCATCAGCAAGGTCTTGTTGCGGCCCAGTTCCACGTGACCGTAGCGGTCGTTCTTTATCTCGATTGCCTCTTGAAACGCCTTGCGCAGGTCGCCCAAGTCGGCGGGTGAAAGGAATTGCTTCATTTGTATCTAAACTGAAAGAAAATAAACTGAAAGAAATTAAAATAATTAAAATTATTTCCCCGAGTTCCCCGAGTTCCCCGAGAGGAATTACAATACTTCTTCAAATGCTTTGAGGAACTTGTCGGCATGTTCGGTGGTGATGCCCAGTGCGGGAAGCAGGCGCACGGTGTGCTGGCCGGCGCCGCCGGTGAAGATGTGCTTGTCAAAGACAAGTTTCTTCCTCAACTCGGGAGCAGAGCCTTCAATCTCGATGCCTATCATCAGGCCGCGGCCACGCACCTCCTTGATGCCGGGCATCGCTTTAAGTTTTTCAATTAGGTAGTTGCCCACCTTCTCGGCATTGGCAACGAGGTTTTCCTCCTTGATGACGTCGAGCACTGCGATTGCCGCAGCACATGCCAGATGGTTGCCGCCGAACGTGGTGCCCAGCATGCCGCCCCAAGCCTCGAAGGGTGGAGCGATCAACACGCCGCCCACGGGGAATCCGTTGCCCATGCCCTTTGCCATAGAAATGAGGTCGGGCTTGATGCCGCTGTACTGGTGGGCGAAGAAGCGACCGGTGCGGCCATAGCCACTCTGCACCTCGTCGAGAATGAGACACACACCGTGGCGTGTGGTAGCTTCGCGCAACTGACGCAAGAAGTCGTCGCCTGGCATCTGGATGCCAGCCACGCCCTGTATGCCCTCGATGATGGCAGCGCAGTATTCGCCGGTAGCAAGTTCGCGCTCAACGGCCTCGATGTCGCCCAGGGGGACGAATGTCACCTTGTCGGTCTCGTTGAAGGGCGAGTTGATCTTGGGATTGTCGGTCATCTCCACAGCGCCCGATGTGCGGCCGTGGAATGCGCCCTTGAAGGCGAGCACGCGGCTCTTGCCGGTGTGGAACGAAGCCACCTTGATGGCATTCTCGTTGGCCTCGGCGCCGCTGTTCACCATGAACAGGCTGTAATCCTTTAAGCCAGAGATCTCGCCCAGTTTCTTGGCAAGTTTCTCTTGCAGCGTGTTGATAACGCTGTTAGAGTAGAACCCCAACGTAGCCACCTGCTTGCTGATCATCTCCACATAGTGGGGATGAGCGTGACCGATGCTGATAACGGCGTGGCCGCCATAGAGGTCGAGGTATTCTGTGCCCTCGGCGTCATAGATGTAACTGCCGCAGCCCTTCACCGGCTCGACATCATATAGCGAATATACTGGAAATAAATTCATAGTTTCTTGTTTTTTAAGTTTAAGACCCGGAGATTCCGGAAACTCCGGATTGTCCGGATTAACCTTTTAACCTTTTATCAGAACGCATTCGGCTTCAAGCGCAGGCCCATATCCTCTGGCAGCCCCATGGCGATGTTCATGTTCTGCACAGCCTGGCCGCTTGCGCCCTTCAAGAGGTTGTCGATGCAGCTGGTGATGAGCAGCTGGTCGCCGTGCTTCTCTACGTGGAGAAGCGCTTTGTTGGTGTTGGTCACCTGTTTGAGGTCTAGCGGACGGTCGCTCACGTGGGTGAACACTGCATCTTTATAGAAGTCCTTATAGAGTGCAACGGCCTCTTCCTCGCAGAGAGTGCAACGGGTATATACGCTGGCAAAGATGCCGCGGGCAAAGTCGCCGCGCATGGGCACGAACAGGATGGGAGCCACCTCACTGCCTTGCAGCGTGGTGAGTGTTCGGCGTATCTCATGCAGGTGCTGGTGAGTGAATGCCTTATAGACGCTCAAATTGTCGTTGCGCCAGCTGAAGTGGGTCGTAGCACCCGGTTTCACGCCTGCGCCAGTGCTGCCGGTAATAGCAGTCACGTTGATGTCTTGGTGAAGCAAACCTGCCTTGGCAAGCGGGAGCAGTGACATCTGTATAGCAGTGGCAAAGCAACCGGGATTAGCGATGAGCTTGCTGCCAGCAATGCGTTCGCGCTGGAACTCGGGCAGGGCATATACATATCCGCACGACTCGTCGCGGTAGTCCTGTGCGAGGTCAATCACCACGAGTTTCTCGGGACGATCGTTAGCAGCCCAGAACTCGGCACTCTTGCCGTGTCCCATGCACAGGAACACCACATCGACTGCATTGAGGTCGTGGGTGTCGCTGAAGGTGAGGTCGGTCTCGCCGATGAGGCCGCCGTGCACCTGGGTGATGGGCAGTCCTGTCTGACTGCTGCTGTGTATCCACACAATCTCCACCCCGGGGTGGTTGAGCAGGATGCGGATAAGTTCGCCGGCGGTATATCCCGCACCGCCTATAATGCCTGTTTTGATCATAGTTTTTTATTGTAAAGGTTTAAGGGTTTAAAGGTTTAACGGTTTAAAAGGGAAGGAGGCAATCGAATTATCGAATTATCGAATTATCGATTTTTCGATTAATCGAGCCAATTAAACCTTTAAACTCTTAAACCTTTAAACTTTTAAACTTTTATTTATCTTTTCTCGTCGGGGTGGGTGCCGTAGTAAACGCGCAGGGGGGTCGAGAGCACCTTGATGAAGCCCTTGGCCTCGTCGGCGGTCCAGCCGTGCTGCATCTCGCCATACTCGCCCAGTTTACTCTTGCTCAGGTCGTTGTCGCTGTCCACGCCCACAGTCTCAAAGCCGTAAGGACGGAGTTTGAGGATAGCGGTGCCGGTGACGTTGCGCTGTGACGATGTGAGCATAGCCTCCATGTCGGGCATCACGGGTTCCAGATACTGGCTCTCGTGCAGGAACATGCCATACCAGTTGGCCACCTGGTCCTTCCAGTACTGCTGCCACTTGCTCAATGTGGATTTCTCGAGCAGGCGGTGAGCCTCGATGATGAGCTTGGGAGCGGCTGCCTCAAATCCCACGCGGCCCTTGATGCCGATGATAGTGTCGCCCACGTTGGCGTCGCGGCCTATGGCGTAGCTTGCACCTATCTCCTCAATCTTCTGGATAGCTGCAACCTTGTCGGTGAACTCCTCGTCGTTCACTGCCACGATTTCGCCCTTCTCGAAGCGGATTTTGAGCAGTGACTCCTCGGTGCGTGTCACGTGTTTGAGATAAGCCTCCTCGGGCAGACCTTGTGCGGGGTCGAGCAGTTCGCCGCCGCACACGCTGGTGCCCCAGATGCCAACGTTGTAGCTATATTTAAGCTTGGTGAAGTCGGCAAAGAAACCGTGCTCGTTGAGGTAGTCAACCTCCTCCTGGCGTGACAAAGCGTGGTCACGGGTGAGGGTGATGATCTCAATGCCAGGAGCCAGCACGAGGAAAGTCATGTCGAAGCGAATCTGGTCGTTGCCAGCGCCAGTGCTGCCGTGGGCGATGGCGTCGGCGCCTATCTCGCGTGCATAGCGTGCAATGGCGATGGCTTGGAAGATGCGCTCGCTTGATACCGAGATGGGGTAGCAGTTGTTGCGCATCACGTTGCCGAATATCATGTATTTGAGCGATTTCTCGTAGTACTCTTGTGTAACGTCGAGGGTCACATACTGCACTGCGCCCAGCTTGTAGGCATTCTCCTCGTTCTTCTTCAGCTGCTCGGGGCTGAAACCGCCGGTGTTGGCACACGCTGCATATACTTCATAACCATCCTGTGTGAGTTTCATCACAGTGTACGACGTGTCAAGGCCTCCGCTGAAGGCAACTACTACTTTCTTCTTACTCATAATTATATTGTATTTTTTGTGTTTCTAAATAAAACTTGTTTTTGTTTTTCGTAGCCCGCTTGCGGGCGTTTCGTAGCGAAGCGTTTCGTTTTTCGTTAACGTTTTACTTCAAGTGCAGGAGGCTTGCAATCTTCTCCTTGGTGCTCTTCTTTTTCTGCTCCCACTTGGGGTCGAAGATCATGGCGTTGCACAGGCAGCGCTCACGGTTGTTGCGCGTGAGCACGTCATAGTTGATGCACTCCTCGCAGCCTTTCCAGAACTCGTCGTCCTGTGTGAGCTCGGTGAGCGTGGTGGGCACGTAGCCCAGGCGCGTGTTGAGCTTCATCACCGCAAGTGATGTGGTGAGAGAGAAAATCTTGGCATAGGGGAAACGCTCGCGTGCCAGCAGGAAGGTCTTGTCCTTGATAGCCTTGGCAAGGCCCAGGTGGCGATACTCGGGGTCAACGATGAGACCGCTGGTAGCCACATAGTCGCCGTGGCTCCAACACTCGATGTAACTGAATCCTACAATGCGGTCGCCGTCGAGGGCAACAACAGCCTTTCCACCCTTCATCTTGTCGGCGACATACTCGGGTCGTCGTCGGGCAATGCCAGTTCCGCGCTGGAGCGCCGATTCGTAGATGAGTTTACAGATGGTCTCAGCATACTTTACATGCTCCTCGGTGGCATATTGCACCGTGATGTTATTACCGTTCATTTCCTTTAATTAGTCTAAATGACTGTAAATGAGTTTAATAATATAATTACTTCACACTGCAAGAACCCTATCTTGCGCACGCACACGCGTGAAAAGACAGGGTTTTACTAAAAAATCATGTAAAATTCGCAAAAATACTTGATATCTGCAAGTGTTTTAACACAAAATTCGCCTATTTATAAAAAATAAAAGTTTTTCTATGACATCTTAAAATCTACAATATCATCTGATACAAACCCTCTTGTGTGTATTATCTTGTGATTATGTTATTAATGCATCCAAGAAGATGTAACACGCGACGGTCCCTCAGCGGGGATAGACCTGTTTTCGCCAGCAAAATGACATTCATGGTACATCATATAATGACCATCGGTTACCGATATTATTTTATCGACACAGGGCAGCGACTCCTCAACAAGATAACACCAACCGCGATGATGTCTTGCAACGTTGATAAACTTGCCTATTTTCCAGTTGTCCATGGGCGTTCCGCCGGCATCCAACTTATCAAGATAAGCATAGATCACCTTTCTTATTTCGCCTGTCATATACAGCACTTTCTTGCTGCTGGTAATGTGCGGAACGAAGAATGAAACCGATGTGATTGTTGAATTTATTTTATCATTATATACATGATTTTCAATCTTTTCCATCTCAGAGAGCGACATGTTAGATTGAAATACAGGAATCTGGCACGGCAATACTTCGTAGTCAACTGTATCTCCGATACTCCAGCCCTTCGAGAGGCGTTCGGCTCTCACCTCATTGAAGCAGCGCTGATACAGAGTGTCAAAGTTATTGTCGATTTTACTCGCTCCATAGGTTGCCGACCATTGCTCCCAGTCGGCAAAGAACTGGTCGAGGTTTTCATTGGTGATTTCGCTATATTTTTCCACAAAATCAGCCTTAACCTCGGGCAATTTATATTTGTTGATGTCAATGCCCCATGCAGGCAGCATCACAAGTGCTAATAATAGGGATAACTGCTTCATAATTGAATCATGTTTTAACATTTAGGCTACAAAGGTAGTCTTTTTTCAAAAAAAAGAACTTTAAAAATTAAAAATTGCAGTTAAAATTAACATAGTTACAATTTTGCGTAACTATTCAGCAATAGAACTCCCCGCGCGGATCTCACTGATCTCACTGATTTTTTTTCATTGAAAATATATAGAGTGGATTTTTTAGACCTCAGGGAGGTCGTAACTTTGGTTAACCGCTGGTCGCAGACCTGCGGACTGCCGGTGGGGGGTGTGAAGTGTGTCAAAATGCTCTTTGGTAGAGTACAATGCAAAAGCAAGAGCAGGTAGGGACGATACTCCTGTATCGTCCGCAGCGTTCTTAGAACGCTTATATTCAGATAATTGTGTAATGTCTTACGCTCATTCCGAGCGTGCGGACGACACGGGAGTGTCGTCCCTACCTCAACTTGATTTCGCATTTTGACACACCCTCTATTCAGGTATTGTCCTGCCGGACAATAAATTAGCAACAATTGCTATAAAAGCAAAAGTTGAGTTATTCTATACCAAGCCCTGGTTATACCCTAGTAGCAGCATTGCGCTGCGATCACTTCCCAAGCACGAGGTTGAGGGTGGTGTTCACGTCGGTGATGTCAACCTCACCGTTGCCGTCAACATCGGCGCCAGCATACTTGCTTGCACTGTCCTTGCCCAGCACGATGTTGATGAGGATGTTCACATCGGTGATGTCAACCACGCCATTGCCATCCACGTCGCCACGCACACCAGGTGTGGGAGTGTCGCCGTAAACGACCTTGACATATGTGCCCGAGGTGGTTGTGACGCGGGTTTTGTCGAGTGCCATATAGGCATAACCTGGCTTGATGTAGTAAGCATTGCTCGGGTGGTTGAATGTCTCGTTGTTGGGCACTCCGTTGATGTCAGGGTTGTATTTATATCCAACGTTCCACACACCTATGGGAGCGATGTCAAGTGGCTCGCTTACACCAGTAAGCACTGTTGCGGGTGCTGCGGGTGTTGACTGCGGGCGATACAACTTCTGTACACTTCCAGAATTTAGGTCATACCAGTCAACGAGCACGCCATGGTTGGCAGGTGTGGCGGTTATGGGAGTAGCCTGAACTGTGAGAGAGCTCTCGTCATAGTCGCTCACGTTCCATGCCTTGAGTCCGCTCTTTTCCCAGTCAACGGGATGATCGACGGCGAGGCAAGCCTTGTGGCCCGACATAGTTGAGTAGAGATAAGCATTGAGTTGCTCGCGCGGAGCCTTCTCGCTGGGACGGCTTGAGCCCGCAGGCAGTTTTGAGCGATAGAAATCGTAGTATTCCCAGGGAACAAAGCAGTAGAACTGTCCGCCGTTGTTGCCATAGAATCTGTTGCCTAACTCCCACTCGGTGTTCTTGGTGTTGAAAATGAGTTCGGTAAGGCTCTTGCAGCCATACACTGCCTTCTCGCCAAAGTAAGTGACCCCTTCAGGGACGGTGAGACTTGTGATGCCCGAGCCAGCAAATGCCTGGTTGCCTATTCTATTAAGATAAGTCATATCCTGCAGAGTTACCGAAGTGATATTGCTCGCTCCATAGAGGCAATTGTCGCCCATTTCGACCATCAAGTATTTTTTACCCGAATTATTGGTTTGGTCAGTTTCGCTTTTTGAACAATAGAAAGACTTGGGAGAACTTATTGTCACAAAGGGATTGTAAACATACTTCGCCTTGCCGTCATAGGTTATACCATCAGACGCAGTTACCTGTGAGTGCGAAATAACAGTCATGTGATAAGGGGTGGCATCGTTTAGGTGTTTGTAACTAAAGTCGTAAGCACCTGGCATAATTTTTATATTCTTGAACTTTCCGTTTGCCTTATATGCATCCAGATCCTCGACACGAACATATACCGTACAGTTGCTATTGATATCGTTTCCATCCAATACTCCACTTAATTTTGCCGTAGAAGGCACATTAAAGATGATATCAGTAAGATTCTTACAATTGTCAAAAATTGATAAAGACAATTCATAACACGAACTGGGAATAAGAATGCGCTTAAAATCATTTCCTCTAAAGGAATACAACTCGATTTCTTTCAGGGTCAACGGCAAATACAGGTCGTTAGAAATTTTACAACCATCAAAGGCATGCCCATCGATATGTATAAGGTTAGAATTAAGTTTTAGATTCACCAATTTGCTTTCGCCCTCAAAGGCATTGTAATAAATAGCAGCAACATTCTTACCCAGTTCTAAACTGAACTCGAATGGTTGCTTGTCAGAACTCTTTTCGCCAAACACACTATACATTTGGCTATAACCAATTGACCAACCCCTATATGGCATACCCAAGGCAAGGACAGCATATTTACGTCCGCAAGCAGTCACTTGGTCAGGTATCCTAAGTGTGCCACCAGCAACATAAAGTTGGTCTTGATGTCTCAAGGTCACCGCTCCATTGTATGCTGTTTGGTCATATTTATCGACTGTTGTTCCTTCTATCAAATCATAATAGGAATATGCCGATAGTTTGCCGTCGGCGCTGACGAAATTTAGTTCACGTATATCATAGGGTTTGTCGTCAACAACTATCGTCCAACTTCCCCACTGATTGTTTTCAGCAAAACAATCACCATAACCTGTATAATCCGCAAAACGAATCGTGCGCGGTCTCTAAAACGAAACGGTCTGCGGTCGGGGCTTTTCCAAAAAACGAAATGGTCGCCAATCGCATAATTTGAATGACATTATAACGCTATTATAAAGGCGGATGTGACATCTTCATCACATCCGCCTTTTTTGCTACGTGCGCGGCTGGCGCCGCGCTTTCGTTGTCGCTCCTCGTTGCGGTCACCGGCTTGGGGCGTCGAAGCCCCAAGCCTCCAATCTTAAAACGCGACCACCGCTCGCACACCGTAGGAATTGCCCTTATTGTTGTAGTTGTAGACGGCGCCGCTCCCTGCATTAATGTTGTACGCGTAGGAAGCACTGAATTCGGTGGTTGACCACTGCCAATCGGTCGGCTTCACCCATAAGCCCAGAGCGAATGCCTTGGCAAATATGGCCTTTTCGTTGGCTGTATCATAGCCCTGCAGGTGCCACCACACCATGCGGGCCAGCTCTCCAGCACTCGGCAGCCACCAGCGGTGAGCCTTGAACTTGTCACTCAACACCTCGCCGGCCTTCACCTTGGGCTCATACGCATAGCAGCGGCTCGCTGCAGGGAAATAGAACTCACGGTAATTATTGCCCTTAGCGGCCACTATCGCATCAATACGCGCCTGCAGCACCTCGGTCTCGCTCTGCATCGCGTTGGCTTCAATCGGAGCACTCAGGTCATAACCGTCAAGGGTTACGCCGTTCAGAATCTTGTTCCTATGGCGGATGATGTGCAGCGTCTTGAACTGACCCACATGGATGAAGTCGCCGGCTTTATAGGGACCGAGGTTCTCTTCCAACTGCACCATACCCATGTCACCCACGGCAGTCGTGCGCGAGAATATCTTGAAGCCCTGGGCATCGCCGGCGGCCTCGTCGCGGTAGTTAGCATCGTTGATGGTATTCGTGCCGACTGCGGTGATATTGCTGATGGCTGGCACATCATAGCAGTTATAGTCCTCGCCACTGTCCAGCGTCACGCCACTCACCCTGTCGGGATGAAGGCCCCACTGGTCACTGACAAGGTTTGCAAGGCCATAAGCCAGGCGGTCAGTAGGATCATCGGGGTTGATGTACATGCACACGCCCACAACGGTCTTGCCTGGCAGATATTCGTCACTGAACGAGCCGTCGGCATACACAAGGTCGCCCTCCTTGCAACTGTGCTCATGGAAATGCAACTCTTTGCTGGCTGTAACTGTGCTTCCGTCATGCAGCGTCAAGGTGACGGTCACCAGGGCAATGGGCGGGTTGGCTTCTGTACCCACGCGGTTCACGGTCACTACTCCGGTCTGGGCATTCACGCTCGCCCACTCATTGCTCGGCATGCTCCACGTGATGGCGGTGAAGTTGTTGCCCTCGCTGGTAATCTCAAGCGGGTAATCGCCCACCGTGGGCATATACTTGCTCGTGGTGATGGCCACATTCTCGACGGTCTGGCGGTTATATACGATGGTCAGTCCCTGACTGCCGTGGTCAACGTCACCCCACGTCACTACCCATCTGCGCTTGCGCTCAAAGCTCACACTGGCACCGGTCAGGGTGATGGTGCCGCTCAGGCGGCAGTTGCTCCCGAGGGCAGCGAGCGCGTCAAGCAGACCGAGGCCATCCGAACCATTCAGTCGCCAGTTCACGTTGTCAATCCTCACCTCGCGCAACTGACCGGGTGCGCTGGCATGCACACCACGCACGACCGCGAGGGTGTCAACAATCGGGGTGTTCTGCACGATGATGCTCTCCAGTGAGCCGTAACCCTCCATCTCCAGGGTTGAGACGCTGGTACAGTCTATCAGGCGCAAGGTCTTGAGGTGTCTGCCGAACACAAGCGTGGTCAACGTCGTGGTCTTGGGCAATGTAACACCGGTCACACCGCTTCCCCACAAGTACAACTCGCGCAGTTGCTCCTGCTTGCTCAAGTCAAGGGTGAACACGCCGTTGCTCTTGCTGCCCAAGCCCTCGCAGTTGGTCAAGTCAATCACCTCAAGGCTCACGGCATTGGTGACATTGAGTTCCGTGAGTTTGGTGTTCACCCACTGGCGCGTCTGCCGGTCGGTGTTGCTGCCCAGTCGCAGCGAGCGTAGTTTCACGGCTACGCCAAGGTCGATGTCGCCGATGTCGCCATATTTGTACAGGTCGCCGATGTCGGTCAGCAGGTCGCCGTCAAACAGATATGTCACATTGTCGTTGCGCTCTATGACCATGCCATGCTGCACCTCGCTATTGACCACTGTCACACCCTGCTCGGGGTCAAGGCAGCGGTAGCGAACTGTGTCACTATACTGGTAGTTGCCAAGTCCCAGGCACACCCACATCGGCATATAGGGCTTAATCACCAGGTC
This sequence comes from Candidatus Sodaliphilus limicaballi, assembly GCA_018065815.1. Lineage (GTDB taxonomy): Bacteria > Bacteroidota > Bacteroidia > Bacteroidales > Muribaculaceae > Sodaliphilus > Sodaliphilus limicaballi. Next base: position 12,304 of record JAGHSP010000256.1, read on the forward strand.
GCAACCGTAGCCCCAGGTGCGCCACGTAATACGGCGACCCTCACTGCCCAGCGCCCAGCGGCTGCCCCAGTACCTGAACGAGTTGCCCAACCAGTAGCGGCGCTGGTTCTTCTTGTCGCCAAGGCCACTCTCGATCCAGCGGCTGTAGGGGGTGCCGCCTTGGTACTGCTTCATGCCGTAGTTATAGAGTGCCTCGCACCATGCACCCTGGTGACGCTCAAACCAGGCTATTAAATCCGGGCCGCTGAAACCGCTCTCCTTGCTCTTGTCATACAGCATCTTGGCAATCGCCTGAATGCGGTCGTCATAGCCATCCTTGAGATTGACCCAGATGGCGCCGCGCTGGCCGTTGAACACGGTGCTCGAGCCTGCAGGCTGGCTCGGTTGGTCATATACGAACCTACCGTTCACAATGTAATCTGACAAACCAAGCCAGAATGGGAACTCGATGCGGCCCGTGTTGCCGATGCCCAGGCCACTGTCTGTGTCACGCGCCAACGGACGCCACAGGCTGCCGTTATAGGTGCACAAGCCCAGGTTCTTACTCCCGTTGTCCATCATGTGGTTCACAAGCATCCATATCAGATACACGCACCAGTGGTCAACACTGATATAGTCACTGGCCTCGCTGATAAACTTAGCAAGGCGGTAGGCTGCTGTGTCGTAGGCATAGGTCACACCCTTGCTGTCAGTGTAAGGGGTGGCAAGCAAGCCGCCGGTGGCGAGTTTCTGGTTGGTGCTCACCAGCCAGTTGTGAAGACGCAACAGTCCGGCAGTCTCGGCTTGAACGGTCTCGGTCTGACCCGCGTTCTCAGCATGGCCAAAGTCGCGCTTCGCGCCGTTCTCTTTTATAATCTTCGGGTAGCGGGCCTCATAGTAGTTGTAGATGTCATTGACCTCGGCATTTCGCTCGCTGTCCCAGCTCATGGCGTTGAACACGGTGTCCCACATCACGTTGTTGTCGCGGATTTCCCACGCCTGGGCACCGCTGCGCTCCCAGGTATATGCGCCCTCAAATCCCAGCACCTTCTCGTTGTTCTTGCTTGTGATCAGGTTGAACATCCCAATCGGGTAATAGGTGTTGTCCCAGTAGCGGAACACGAATATCGGCACGGCCATAAGGCTCTGGCGGTAGGTCACGTCGCTCAACTGCTGGCGCACCTGGTATTGGACCCGCTGAGCCTCGGTCAGCGTGTCCAAGTCTGCACCCAGCGCAACGCACATCTTGTTGTACAGCATCGACATGATCGCGTTATTGGCCATTTCGCTGCTGGCATAGTCTTTCTTAGCGGTCCAGTCGTTGCTCAACGGTTCGCCGGCATACATGCGCCAGCCGGCACGGCTCGCACCGCCGACGGTAACGTTGTTAAAACTCATGTCGAGGTTCCTGAATGGAACCGGGTAGTTCATCGAACTAGTGCCTTGGCATTTGAAGGTGTCACCGCTGGACGTGAACGAGGCGTTGCCGGCTTCAAAGTCATCGGGATTCAGGGGGTTGGTGTAGTTGCTGGTCTGCAGCGGGATGGCGGTCTTGCTCGTCGGCATGGCCTCGGCCTGCAGCACAAGCACTGGAAGTTCGGGACGGGCGGCGATCAGTTTGGGATAGCTCACCTCGAGGTTGCTGTCGAGCACGTCATTGCGCTTGGCGATGGCTATCTTGTCGGCCACTTTGGGCGTGTCGTAGGCATAGTTCTGCACGATGCCTCTGCGGTCAAGGGTGCTGCGGTACATGCGCACGCAGTACAGGTCAACGTCACACTCGGCACTGCCCACAGTGATGGGCTGGGCCACTCCCTGCTTGAATGAGGTGCTGGGAGTGATCAGACGCATGGCTTGATACACGCCGTCGATATATACAAGCATCAGCGCCTCGAGACTGTGCTGCTCTGCGCCTTGGTCATCGGTCCAGGTATATTCGGTCTGCGTCCCTTCTATCACCATGTCGATGCGCACACGGGTATCTTCTTTATAGTCACAACTCAGGCTCTCGGAGTCACTCGAAAATGTCATGCCGTTGGCCTTGAACTGGAAGCCGATGCCGCTGTACATGCACTCGGCAACAACGGCGTCGGCACGCACACAGTTACGCGTCGCAAGCTCAATGCTCACCGTCAAGCCCCTGCGGGTGCCGGCCACATCGCTTCCGTTACCCATCGCGGGGTTCTCGTCGAAGGGGGTCACGGGAATGGTCAGGTACTGGCCTTTCTTCAGGTGCAGGGCGACGTTGCCGTCACTATCGGCAGCCCAGCCACTTCCGCCGGCGGTGAAGTCGAGGGCGCTAAGGTCCACGCTCACGCCGCCGCCGTTCCACACGGCGCGGTCCTGGTCGTTGTTGCTCTTGCCGGAACTGCGCAGCACCACATCGGCACCGGCCACCTCGCTCAGCACGACTTCGCCGGCAACAATGGTCACGGCAATGTTGCGACGCACGCCACCGCACTCAATGCGCACGGTGCGGTCGCCGGGCATTGTCTCGCCAAAGAGTGCCACGCTCCAGGTCTGCAAGCTGCTCAGCCCGTCCTCCAGCGTCACGGTCTGCACGCTGCCGGCAAGCACGGCATTGTTCTCGCCGATGATGGAAAGGCTCACCTCCACCTCGCCACTCGCACCGGGGTTCACAATCCAGTAGCCCAGCGTCAGGGTGTTGTACATGGCAAGGCGCGTCCCCGCTTTCAGGTCGCAGCCTATGACCACACCGCTCGCACCGGCTGGCTGATAGATATATTCCTTCTCTATCACGTCGGTGCGGATGTCCGCGTCTTCGGCATATTCCGCCCAGACCGTGACGCGGTGAATGCCGTAACTCTTGCCGGTCGTGATGGGGTAACTCTTCACCGATCCCGCACTCTGCGTTCCGCTCACCACCTCCTCGCCGTCGATGGCAACATGGACATTGCCTGTCACGGAACCGCTCAGGCGCACATCGACAGCCCAGTCACCGCTCATCACGGCGGCATCCGCCCAGTACGGCAACGACACGCCGATGTTCACGGCGGTCACCTCATAGGCCAGTGTCTGCTTCCTAACGCCATAGCCGTTGTCAACCTCAATGTAAAAGCGGTTGGTTCCCTCGCTCAGGTAACGACCCACATCTATGTCGTAGGTGTTGCCGTCATACACATCGAGGGTCTCAACCTCCACGTCATTCACAAGCACGCGGGCCGTGCAGCGGGTGGTCACGCTGATCTGCTCGTCGCCGTTCTGGTACTTGTTGCTCACGCCCAGCGACACCATGAATGAGGTGCCGAGCGCAATCCTGTAGGGCGCACTGCCCGCCACCGTGGTCGTGAGGTTGAGCAGGTAGTTGCTCTCGCTCACCACCAGGTCTATCATGCCGTTCTCATCGGGCATGAAGGTGCTGCCGTTCAGCCGCACACTCTTCACACCACCCTGATTGCCTATTATCGCGGCAATCAGGCGGTTCCACTCTTCGGCGGCAACCCGCCCTTGAGGGGTCTTGCCCTCGTTCTCGACCTTGCCGGCAAGGTCACTGATGTCTATAGCCATTGCTTTATCGTTTTAATGCTGTTATAATGTCATTAGAAAATGATGGGGAAGGTCAGTGGGAAGCCCTTGATCAAGGGCGTGCCCTCCCTGCTTGCCACGGTGAACAGACCCAGATTCAGGCTCTGGATCTCACCGTCATCGATGCACACGTACCACACCCGCGTGTCCCATGAGCCCAGTGCCAGGTACTCGGCGGTGCTCATCGGTCGCACATTGTTCAAGGTGGTCAATGCCGCGCTGATCTGCTGCTTGGTTTCCTCGGGGATGCCGTTGAGGCGGTCAACAATCTCGTTTATTTTCTCGGGAAGACTGTTGAACTCGCCGGCTGTAACCCGCTCGCCGGTCTGCTTCTCGGCGATATACAAGCGGTCAATATTCCGGTTCTCGTTCTGTGCCATGTCGCTATGATAGTTTGAAAGGTAAGGTATAGGTGAAACACTCGTCGGTAACGGGACCGATCATCGTCAACGCATGGGCGACTATCTCGGGAATGTACTTGCTGTAAGCTCCGTCCTGCACGGCACTGCCGCCCACCACTCGCACGCGCACCGAGCCACCGTTACTGCGATTGTCGGCACTCAACCTTATCTTGATGTTCTTTACACTCATTTCTCAACTTCTATGTTTTGCCAGAATTGTGTCACTTGCGCAGTAAGGCAGCCATTCGTGAATGACCAGTATATCTGCCAATATATTGGGTGTTTCATGGTCATCACTGCCGCTGTTTCATCCAACGACCAGTCGAAAGCATCTATCTCTGCTTGCGTAAGACCATAGTTTTGACGCAACTCGTCCTTGGCTTCGTCGATTGTGCCGAATTTCTCTATATTGTCGAATGTGGTTATCCTGCTGGCAACAGGTCGATAAAGCCCGTTCACAAGTTGGGTCGTGTCAAGCTCTCCGTTGTTGACTATGCTCTGGCTAATGAAATACAAGCCGTTCGCGGCAGATGCGAGACTGGCATCGTGGTTGCTGTAAGAACCGCCGGATATCACGCCGTTGATGCTTTTCGCTTGATAGCGGTATATATTGACCGCGTTTGTCGTGGCCTCACTATGGTCTCCGTCTGACGTTGTGTCAAGTGAAATGAACACCACACTACTTGAGTCAAACCGCTCTTCGGTCACATTGTTCCAGTTCATGCCATTAGGGCCAAGGTCATAGAGCATCTGCCCATTGTTGTTGAAATACTTGAGCACAGCATAGCCATTGGCATCAACACCGAACTGAATGTTGCGCTGACCGCCCTGACCGTAAACGTCCATCGTACTGCCGGCTATCACGACACGAGCCTGTCCTTCGGTAGGACGGGTCTCAAGCCTTTTGACCACAAGATCATCGCTCACCTCGGTAGTCGCGGCACTAAGCAGGATTTTGTCGTCCTCGCCGTTAATATAGATGCCAATCTTGCGCAAGCCGGCAAGCACGTTTGTATTGATAACCTCAAGGGCGATGCTGTTGGCCGTCTGCGTGATCTTGCTCGTGGTCATCTCCTGCACCGGTTCCCAGTCCCACACGCTGAACGACGACCCGCTGGCCTTGGCGGTCTTGCAACGCACAATATCGTTGTTGAATATCTCGCCACCGCTATAGGCTTTGTCGGTGACGGTGTCATACCACTGCGTTTGTATGCTGTCATTGCCGGTGTCAACAATGGCGGGATAGGTGGCATTCACCCACAGGTCACCCTCATCATACGGGGCGCGGGGCTGCCCGACGAACACCCTCCGCTTGCCGTCGGCGGTGTCCTGCGCTCTGGCTGCCGCTTCCAGCGAGGCAAGCACGTCGCGGTCGGTAAGTTCATTCCAGGTCCAGACATTCTCCACCTGCTGCCACACCCACGCTCTGCCACCACCGCTCGACAGGGCTCCACGATTGTAGTACAGGTCGCCTTCATGCAAGGCCTTGGTGTCAGCATCTGTCCAGTCCACGGCTGGAGCGTTCTGCAACGTGGGGGCAACGTCGCCGAACCACATCTCTATCATCTGGTCGGCCTGGTCTTGGGCTGCGGTGACCATGCCCTCAAGGCTGCTCACCAGTTCATCAAGGCGCACCCTATTGCCGTTGCGGTCGGTCACTGTGATCCAGGAGCCATAAGGGCTTAACTGGGCCTCGGCAGTGGGTAGTGTGAAACTGTTGATGCCGGTATATATGCGCACATAGGGATTGCCCGTTCCGGCACCGGCTATCACAATGGCGTTCTGGCGGCTGCTGTCGTTCTCATTGCCAAGCAGCACCACATGGTCACCGGCTTCGGGCCAGTCGCTCTCACTGGCATACTCTCCAGGCAGATTGCCCAGCGACACCCAGTCGTCACCAACGGCAACCACCTTGCGCCAGTAGTATTTGTTCTGCGTGTTCTTGCTCTGACGGTAATGAAACGTCTGGCAACGGGCAAGGTCGCCAACCTCAAAGGTGCGCACCACCTGATTGCCGGCAGCGTCCTCGCGGTTGAAGTAGCATTTGTACCAGGGAACGACGCTCACGCCGTCCACAAGCACACCTTCTCCTGGCTCCACACGGCTCACGACCATCGATGCGGCACTGGCAACAATCACACCGCCCACATGGCTCATCTTCTGGATCTCTAGTTCCACGGCACTCAACTTCTGCCGCACATGCAACTGGTCAACCTCCAGCTGCCAGTTGCCATCAGCGTCTTTCGTGAGACCGAAGCCGGTACCGCCGGCCTCATAGTCGCCGCTGTCGATGCCCTCGGGGAGGTGTACCCTGGCTTGTGCCGTGTCTTCTACGTCCTTGCGCAGGAATTTGTCCCACGCATCGCTGTCGGCACTCAACGACTTGGCCTCATCGGCCACGCCGGCCTCGTCGGCATAGCCGGCCTTGACCTTGCCCTGCTCGCTCTCATCGGCATCCTCGGCTTTCTGGCGCAGCAGCAGGTAGCCATCCACTTCGCTCAGCGAGTCAAGCAGGGGCTTGTTGGCATGGCTGTGCGCTTGGGCCGCAAGTTCGGCACTCTCTGTTGCGCTGCTCTCACTTTGGCCGCCAACGGTCACACTGCCGCCACCGCCGGAACCGGATGTCCCCTGACGGCGTTTGCTTCTCGGTTGGGCTGTGCGCTCAACGGTTGTAACTGTATATTGTTTCTTGCTCATTGTCCCTTGTCGTTAGTTGTTTTCCCATTCTATGCCCTCGTAGTTGTCCTCGCTCACCTCACACAGCAGCACCTCGCTCTTGTCCTCCACAAGGGTCTGAACCTCGCTAAGCACCATGTAGCGACCCTCACTGGTGGCATCGGTCAAGGCGCGCATCTCATGCAGCAGACGCACACTGCCGCCCAGAGTCTGGTGTCGGCTGCCGTACTGGCTGTAGGCGGTCCCTATCAGCAGACGCTCCACGCGGTCGTTCACTCCGGCACGGCCCAGGGTGCGCACAGGTGAGGCGTTGCTGTCAAGCAGCACGCCCTTGCAGTTGGGCAGGAAACGGCGGGTTCCTGTAGTGCCCACGCTGGTGTCAATCTCGAGGGTCTCCTGAGCGGCACGCAACAGCCATGCGCTGTCCTCCACATCGTTCTGCTCGGTCTTGGTGCCGTCGGCTTTCACAATCTCGATGGTCGGGGCTTTATACATCAGCCAGCGCAGACGCGAGTAGATGTCCTTCTCCTCACGCTTGTAGTCGAACTGGTACAGACCGCGGCCCACCTCAAGTTCAAGCCAGCCGGCCACAGGCGGCAGTTTGATGTACTCGCCCTCGCCCATCGCGGTGAACCGTTTGGGCAGGCCACCACGATAGTAGCCGATAATCGGGCGGTTCTTTTTCCAGCCGCCCAGGCCGCTCGCGCTCTTGCGGTCTTCCTGGTCATAGTAGCATAGCCACATGCAGCCCCAAGCGCCGTCACCGGCAACCCAGCCGCTGTTCTGTGCCGTATGCTCCCAGCCGTTGCTCTCCTGCACGCCGTTGTTCTCGTAGTGGTAAAGCACCGTGCCGTTGGCGTCACGAAGGCGGAGCATCACGGGGACGTAGGCGAAGTTCACCCAGTCTTTCAGGCGCTGCCAGTTGCCTTCCTCGTTCTCCTTGGCCTCGCTCTCGAAGGGGTTGTATCTCACGTCGGCGAGGACGCTCAGCGTCACCTTCAACTGATGATAGATGCTGTTGCCTTGACCCACCCACACTCTGCCGCTGGTGATGATTGGCACGGCCACACATTGGCCGTTCTGCATCGCCCTGGGCATGCTGTTGTTGCAGTGCAGCGTGTTATAGCCATAGGCTGTGCTGCCGCGGTACGCCCACAACACACCAGCCTCGTCGCTGCCGCTCCACACGCTGTCTATCCTGTACCACTTGGCGCCGTTCTGCAGGGTAAGGCCAAGGCCGTCCTGCTCGCCGTAGGTCAGCTTGAAACCCTCGGCGGCCTCATTCCAGTTGTTGCCGGTCATGAATGTAGTGGAGGCTACGCGGCCTTTCAGCACATCGTCATGGTCCACGCTGCCGTCGATCAGCTTGCTGTCACCGTATGGCGAGAAGGTCACCTTCATATTGTTATATACTTTGTCAACGCCAAGCACGCCGTCATCGGCAAGCCACTCGACCTGGCGGGTGGGTGCCTTGGTGGCCAATGAGTGGAGGTCCTGGAGCCACAGCCTGCCGCCTTTCTGGGTAATCCGCAAGGCGAGAGGTTGAAGCACGGCTTCAAGAACCTCGCGCAAGGTCATCGCCTCGCCGTCCTCGTCATAGAAGTTGGCGGCATTGACTTTCAGGGTGGAGAGGTCTATCGGGGTGTCATCGTTGCCACTGCTGTAGGAGCACAGGGAGTGCTGCAGCTGCAAGCCGCTCACGTTCACACCGCACTCACTGATGCAGTGGTCTATCACACCTCGCACGGTCCACAGGCCCTCGCCGCTCCATTTCAAGCGGTCAAGCACAGCGAGGTCGCTGAAGGTCACGGCAACCTCATAGTCGCTCACCCAGGTGTAAGGCTCCTCATAGAGCTCGGTGTCAAGCACGCCGCTCCAGTACAACGAGCCGTTGCGGTACACGTCACAGCGCACCGTCCCCACCTCCACCTGCCACAGCCACAGGAACTCCCTGTCCCTCTCGCTCAGCAGGGTCAAAGTCAAGGAACTGCCAGCAACCGGGTCGAGCTTGCCCACCTCACCCCATTCTATCACCGCGGCACCATCGCGAAGCAGGGCCACGTCGCGGCGTTTGTCCAGCATGTCACCGAGGCTGCTCTTCACATGGATGTCCCACACGGTCTCGCGCTCGCTCCTGATCCTGGCGCTGTATATCGTTTGCATTGCTCTTGCCATGGTCTCTCTGTTTAGTTGTTATTTGGTGCGGGCTTGATGGGTGGTCTCTTTCTTCAAGATGCCCACCAGGGTGCGCCCCTCAATCTTGAACACAACGCGGCCTCCACCTAAACCGCCCACATCGGCAAGCATTCCTTTCAACTTGCTCAACGGGGCAACTACCTCGGGGTTATTGCTCGCTCCGGCATACTCACCGAACAAACCCAAAGTCGGACCGTAGGCCAGACAGCCGTCGGCAAACTTCGGCAAGGCGAAAAGCAGACCAAGCATCGTGGCCACCATGCCGGCACCGATGGCGATACCCACCCATGGTATGCTTGCATGGGCTTTCATGGTCTCGGCGGCAGCGGCGGCAACAGCACTGTTGGCTTCAACGATGTTGGCTTCGGCTACACTGGTGGTGGCACCCACCTCCATGGCCGCCCCTTCAGTGACAGTTGCTGCCTCAACAGCCTTAGCGGCTGTGTGGCCTTGTGTTGCCATGGTCAGCATCTGGATTATCTCGATGATGCCGGAAAAGGAGTCATACAACTGCAGCACACCGTCTATCACAGCCGTCACCTTCTGCCAGGCATCGCCGTTGCCTTTCAATGCGTCTGTGATGCCTTCAACGCTGTCTCCCACGCCTTTCAGACTCGACCAGCCTTTCTTCACTGTGTCCATCGACTTCACGCTCTCTTTGCGCCACTTCTCATATATCTTGATCAGTTCCTCGATGTCCTTCCGCTGAGCACCGGTCACGGGGTTCTCGGTGTCGCTCAACATCATCTGCAGGTCACGGATCTTCTCCGTCAAAGCGTCGAAGCCCATGCCGCTAACCTTCACACGATACTCGCGACCGCTCAAAGCATTCGTCGCATTGGCATCGCGCAACTGTTCCTGCAGGTCAGTTCCTCGCAGCATTGCCGCACGCTTGCGCTCTAATGCCGCAATCGTCTTGCCTATGTTGTCAACCTCCTCGCCAGTGGCTTTTTTCTGCTTGGCCTGATAGTAAGTGACGGCTTCATCAAGTTTCTCCATCGTATCAAGCGTGGCAATCTCGCCTGGCTTCTTCAACTCGGCAAGAGCCTCATCCCAAGTCTGGCGCAACTCATTCAGCGCATTGATGCGTTGCTGTATGCTGGCACGGTCTTTCTCACTCGAGGTGTTGAGCAGGTCAGTATAATATGCGAGTTCCTTGTCAAGTTGCTCGTAGGTTGCAATCTCTTTTATGGCCAACTCCTTATGGCCAGAACGCTCCAAGGTCTTACGCAATCTTTCCAGCCTCTCAATCTCGGCATCTATTCCGCCTATCGTCTCGGCGGTGGCACGTTTGCGTAGGCTCTGCTGGTAAGTGATCTCAGCGTCGATGTCCTCCAATGATTTGAGTTGGGCGGGACGCTGCATCTCGGCGCGTTGCTGTTCCAGCTTGTCAATCTCGGCATCAATGCCGGCAATATTCTCTTTGTTGGCGTGCTTGCGCAGGGCTTGCTGGTATGCGAGGGCATCGTCGATGTCCTGGATGGTTTTCAGTTCCTCGGGAACCATCGCCTTCTTCTGCAGGGTCTCTATCAGGTCGAGTTCGGCACGGTAAGCGACAATCTTCTTGGCTATCTCTGCACGCTCGGTCTCGCTGGCATCGACATACTCGTTCTGCGCATCACTGATGAGCTTGTTGAGTTCCTGCTGGCGCGTCTTCTCCTTATCGGTGTTGGTGTTGTTTTTGTTCTTATCGCCCTTGGAGCTACCGCCTGATCCTGCGCCGCCACCTGTCGGCGGAGCCGGACGATTAGGGTTGCCCATGACTGGCATCTTAATGTTGCCACTCTCCTTAACAAGGGCTTGCATCTGACCTTTGAGGTTGTTAATGCGCTTGATATTGGCGTTATATGCCTCTTGGGCCTTCTGTTGGTCTGATTTATCGTACACCGTTTTAGAACCAGGATACCACTTGCCATCAGCATCGGTGTAACCATTATCCCAATCAACCTCTGTGTGGCTTTTTCTGGTGGTGCTATAATACCGCGTGGAGCCATCCTCATTATGGGTGATGTCATAGTTTGCCTGCTCAGCTTGTGCAATCTGATTGGCGAGCATTCGGGTGCGAGCCTCGATGATCATCTGCTTGCAGTAAGCCTCACTGTTGGCGACAAGAGCCTTGTACCAATCGGCAACACTGGAGAAATAGCCCATGGTTGCGCCATAGGTGTTGTTCAGTTCATCGACAATCTTCTTCTCGTCGGCTTTAGAACCTTTGAAGTCCTTGGTCTTGGCTATATTCATCTCCAGTTCTGCGCGGAGGTTCTCGAGGGTCTTCTTCTCTTGATCGCGCATTTGGTCGGCGGCCTCACTCTCACGCTTGGCTCGTTCCTCGGCATCTATGAGGCTGCGGGTCTTGTCATCCAGTTCGTCCGTCTCATCGCCAAGGCTGGAGAATAACGCCACCAAGCCGGTGATAACTGCCGAGAGTCCCATGGTGAGGGCGGCATAGAGTGCTATGGTGGCCACGGTCAACGCTGTGGTAGATACGGTAGCGGAACCTGTGGCAGCGGTCAGCATGTTACGGGCAACGGTGGAGATGCGCTCATGCAGGGTTGCCAAGGCGGTAGCCGCTGCACCTGAACGTTGAGCCACTGCAAAGGATCTAATAGCTGCCGTCGCGGTTCCGAGGGCTTTGCCGAGCAACATGATGCCGGTTATTGCCTGCCCACCGATGGCTATAAATGTAAGGTACGGCTGTATGGTGCTGGCAATACTACCCGCCCAGTCAAACATCGTGCTGAGCTGGTTACGCAGCATCTGGGTGACGCTCTCACCACTGCCAGCCATATTCTCGAAGGCTTGCTCAATGGTGCCCTCGCTGCCAGCCATCGCGTCAACGTTCTCGCTGAACTTGCTGGCGAGCTCACCGGTCAACGGGGTGAGAGCACGCAACGACTCAGCACTACCGAACAACTTGCCGTATATTTCCTCCTTGAGCATGTTGTGGGCACTGGCATACTTGGTGATGTCGGCATCCAACTGGGTCAAGAAGTTGCGCATACCACCTTGTGCACGGATGGCGGCTGCATCAAACTGGATGCCCATCTCCTGCGCCATCTTGGTCGCTTCACTCGATGGTTTGACAAGAGCGGTGAAAACAGCGGCAAGTTGGGTGCTGACTTCGGCGGTGTTACCAGATACACCGGTAAGGGTTGCAAAAGTGGCCATCAATTCATCGATACTCACGCCAAGCGTGGCAGCGTTACCGCTCACACGAGGCAAGGCAGCCGCCAACTGCTCGAAACTGGTCACACCGTTCTTGGCGGTCATCTGTATCTTATCCTGAATCTCTCCTGCTTTATCCCACTCGAGACCATAGTTCTTAATGATGGTGCTGGTGACGGTAACAGTTTGACCAAGGTCGGCGATACCACCCACACTGGCTTTAGCACTCTGCTCAAGAAATGCTATCCAGTTATTTTCAGGGACTCCGTTACTGATGACCTGGTACAAACCGGCAGACAACTCCTCTTTGGTCTTGGGTATCTCATTGCCAAGTGCGGCAACCTGGTCTTTAAGTTTGCCCAAGTCCTCAGCATTCTTGCCGGCCATCGTGTTCACGGCTCGCATTCCTTTGTCAAATGAGTTCCAGTCATCGGCAAGGCCATTTACGGACGAGCATAGACGATCGACCACATTGGTAAGCGCATCAACCATCATGCTGGTAGATGCCAATGAGGTCATCTTCTCCGCACTCAGCTTCGCCTCTTTGCCAACCTCAACAAGCGCGTCACGAAGTTCACCTGTACTTACAGTCACATCATGAAGCACCTTCTGACCATTGGTTTCAAGTTCAATCTTGAATTTTACCGTCTTGTCCATTTTGTCATTTCAATTAAACTTTGTATATTTGCACCAGTCAAAACAATGTAAAGCATTATCGACATGGGTCCATATATTGCCATATTATGTATGATTGTTGGCGGTATCCTTGGCTATTTCATTTTCAAAGGCCAATGGGATGAGGCTGAACACGGGAAACGTCACGGCAAAGAGCACCGTTAACCGATGCCGTATCGCCTCTTCGCTGCCTCATAACGCGCACGCTGCTCCTCGGCACTCAGTTGCCGCTCGGGCGGCGTTTCTTGTTTCTTCTCCCATGGGAACACGCACACGTCCTCTGCCTTGAGTTGTTTCTTGCTCCACGGCTGCAACATGCACACCGCCAACCAGCGGCTGCGCTCCCACTCGCCGCGCTCGACAGTCTCAGCACGCTTGCGCCACTGCTCGGCCACCTGCCAAAACTCAGCCGGGGTGCACCGGGCAAAGTCATCAATGCTCATCCCGATGCACCCCAGCGCAAGTCCTAACAGTTCCTCGATGTCGGCTACTTCGCCGCCTTCTTCACCGTTTTTTTTTCAGCGCCCGAAGCCATGCTGGCATAGAAGGAGTTCATCTCCTGGGCATCCAGCGAGTCGGCAAACTCCTCAAGAGTCAGCCCAAACTCCACACCGTCGGCCTTGCATGCGCTCAGCACGCACAGGTACAGCAGCGTCAGCAGTTCCTCCATGTCACCCTCGTTCAGGGCACTCACGTCATGTCCGGTCTCGCGCTTGAAGCGGAGCAGCGCACCCATGGTCACGCGGCACGGATATTCCTTGCCTCCTATGATAATCTTGGTCTTCATAGTCATTAACCGTTACTGCCAGCGGGCACATGAGGCGTGATGGCGCCACTGTTCTCGAGTGTGATGCTGTACTTCTCGTCGTCGCCGGCCTGGCCGTCGTTCTCCAATGAGGTGATGACATAGTCGCCCTCGTAATACTTGGTGTTCTCCTCGCCGCGGTACGCGTAGCGGGCCTTGACGGGCTTGGCGGCAAGCCAGGCCTCTTTCAGGGTGGGCAAGCCCACCTTCTGCGCTGCATCGTCACCATCGTACACAAAGCCGTCGGCCTGGATGCTCTCGGCAAGGCTCTTGATATATTTCTCTTTCCACTTGCCGCTTGACGCTTCTTTAGTCACGCGCTCGCCAGTCTCGCTCGAGTCGCTGATCTTGCAACCGGTAGAGTGGCCTAAGGGCAAGAACGTCTCGTCAATGACAAAGCCCAAAATCAGGTCGGTTCCATCTCTGTATGCCATAATTATTTACTGTTTTATTCGTTTAACAAATTTGATTATCGCTTTGATGCGGCCCAGCAACAGGCCGATTATAATACCGGTGAAAAGCCATTTTAACGCCGTTTTAATGCCGTTGGGAGACTTCTCTTTCACTTCCTCGCTCTGCTCGGCATAAAGCCGGTAGCCGGCATCGGCCAGTGCGTCAATCGCTCGCTGCTGGGTCGCAATGGTCTGCTCATAACGCTCGCACTGCAGCTGAAGGCTGTCACACGTAGCCTCCACGACTATCACCTCTGGCTTGCCGTCGGTGGCAGCCCTGCGCTGCACGTTCACGTTGGCTTGACCGCTGCGGCCCGTCCAACTCGCGCCCTCGGGCAACCGCAGGAGGCTGTCCTTCACTATCGTCACCGTCACCTTGCTCTCGGGAACGGTCACGGCTTGCTGACGCACCACGGTCACCTCCCTTGTGCTGTCCATCACCGTGCGTTCCACCTTTTGGCGGGTCTCTACGGTCTGGCTTGCGCTCTGGGCCTTTTTGCTGGTACTGCATGCGCCTAAGCACAGGGCAGTTATCACTATACTTGCAACAGTTGGCATCGTCAATCGCCTTGCGAAGACGCGCCATTTCGCGCTTCGTCGCGCCGAGGTCTCTGCGGGTCGCATCTAATTCTTGTCTTAATGGTTCAACAATATTCTTCACCAATATGCTCGTGGCCTGCTCGGTGTTGGTGATGTTCACCGTGTTGGCCTCAGCCTTGGCTTTCTCGGCCTCAGCATTGGCCTTGCGCAGGGTGCTGCGCAGGGTCACGATGGCGATGATGGTGGCGGCAAGACCGCCCCCAAGAATGACATTCAACACTTCGCTCCAGTCCATCGTTTATCGGTTTTTATTCGGTTTCACTTCTGGTCGATGCCTATCTCTTTGAGCCACTTGGGCACATCGAAACTCGGACACGCCTTGTTGGCCACCTGGTAGTGGCCGATGATCTTCACTTGCGGGAACTTCTTGTGGAAGTCCAGCACATACTTCTTGAGGGCCTCCTTTTGGGCTGCAGTGCGGGTGTCCTTGGCTTTCTTTCTGTTATTGGCATCCACACCGCCCACATACACCACATGGCGGCTCACCGCATTGTAGCCTTTGGCTCCGTTGGTGATCTCCCATGGGTCAACCCAGGCATCCTCGTTGTTGTTCACCAGGCGCTCAACCTTGCCGTCAAGGTGAATCATGTCGGTGTAACCTACCTGCTTCCACCCCCGCCCCTTGGGCTCGGGGTCAGTGTGCCAGTGACGGATCTCACTGGAAGTGACCTCGCGCCCTTCGGGAGTGGCGGTGCAATGAAGCACAAGGTATAGCAACTGTTTACGTGGCATGATTAGGAGGCTTGGTAACCGCTGCACATCACCACACCGGCATCGGCCTTTTTGGGCATGCAGATGAAGTAGTGGCGGAAGTTAATCTTGTTACGCTGGTACTCGGGATCGGTCGAGGCCTCGCTGTAGTACATCTTGGTCGAGCCGGTGCACTTGAACACGCGGGGGGTGTAGAAGGCAAACGAGCACTGGAACTCGCCGGTACTGGCGGCGGCACCCACATCTTTCTTTGTGCCTGCAGTGGTGTACAGCGGGTTATTGGCAAACTCGTAGATGTCGAAACCGAACAGACGGCCAACAGTGCCGTCGGCGCGGTTGATGTTGTATTGCTCCTTGAATGCCTGGCTGGTCTCGAGTAAGTCATTCACATGGTCGGTACACAGCACCAGACGGCGGTTCTGCGAGGGCACCTTCAACTTGTCGAGCGAGCGTTTCATGTTGATGACATCCTGGACGGTGAGTTTCAGGCGACCGGTGTCGGCATCACGCTCGCCAGTGGTCACGAGCACGGGAGTTGTCGCACTGTTCTGTGTGGCACACAGCGCATGGGCGGCCTTGGCAAACTTGGCATCATTGATGGCGTTGCCGTGACTCTCCTTGACACGGGCCATCTTGTCATAACTCAGGGCATATAACTCATCGTCGGTGATGGGGGTCACCTTGCTCTGGAACTTGTCGAGGCTGATGGTGATGTCAGTGTCGTTGAGTGCCTGCAAGGGGATGGGATAGGTGGTATTGTTAACCAGCACATCGGGGTCAACGCCCACATCAACGAGATGGATAACATCGTTCTCGGCAAGCGACGAGGCATCGGGGATGCCGTCAAGGAAGGTGGCCTCAAGGCCACGGCGCAGGTACTTGACCAGTTCACCGGTCCACACCTCGGTCAGCACACCGGCACGCAAGGCTCCGGCAGGAGCCAGATTGAACAGGCCGCACACTGCGGCAACACCATTGGCGCCAATCGCGCCGGTCACGGGATCAATGCCCACGGCACCGCCCATGGTGGCTCCCATCACGCTGTTGAACACCAGCGACATCAGGAGCATGAAAATCATTTTCAACTTCATGTTTCAATATTCTTAAATGGTTTGTAACTTAGTCCTCAATCTCACATTCGTAGCCGTACTCGGCCTTGAACAGGCGCTTGTACTCATCGGGCTGGTTCTTGCGCAGATCCATGATCTTGTCGCTGGGCACTTCGCTCAGTTTCTGCCAGGTCTGTCCCTGGGGTGCTGCACCCTGGTGTCCTACCACCTGGCTCAACTTCACCTGGGCACTCATGGCATCAAAGGTGGCGTTCAGGCTCTCAATGCCGACCTTTTTCCCGAGCTCAATAAAATGGGCCTTCTTGTCGGCGCTGATCTTCTTCTCGGCGATGGCACCTTCCACAGCGGACTCGATGCGCGACAACTGCAGCGCGTCATTCTCCTTGGCCAGTGTCTCGCGCTCGGCGGCAGCGGCCTTCAACTCGGCGACCTTGGCCTTGATGGCCTCCTCGCTCGCGTCTGCCGGCAGACCCAGCAGCAGGGCAAATTCTTCTTTGTTCATCTTCTTGTCTTGTTTTTTATTATGGTTCAACTTCGGCAGGGGGCTTTCGCCGTCCTTGCCCATCTCTAATCGCTTGCCGTCTCGCATCAGCACAATGGCGTCATCGTTGGCACCAATGTCAACGACACTGACCTCAAACAGTTTGCTCCGGGTGATGGTCGGGCTTGTCTGCCCCTCGACGAGGTGCTTCTTGTCCTCGCTCAACTCAAGCACGTCGATGCCCACACTCACCATCTTCAAGGAGCCGAACTCCCATTGCTTTTTGCAACGCTGGCTCAACTCGCTGGCCTCGTCAAACATCAGTTCGCCGGTCACTTCGTCACCCTCGACTTTCAGGTCTTTCACATAGCCTATGACCTGGCCACGCTCGTGCATGTAGAGCAGCACCGGGTTCCGCTCATACTGCGACACGTCCATGCCGGCGGTCAGCACACGTGTACCGTAACTGTTCAACCGCTCGTTGGTGATTCTTACTCTCTTGTTTTTTGCCATTGTCTTCGTGTTCTTTGTCGCGATTGCATCGCGACTGTATGATTAAAATGCACCGCAAAATTGGGTGTTTCAAACCAACCGAACAAATAAGTGTGAAACGCTTGCACACTTCTATGAAACCGCTTCACACTTCTTTTGCAGTCGCCCCCATTTTGCCCAATTTTGCACCGTGTTTTAAGACATTTTATTAACGCTAACGACTTTCGCGAAATGAATAAGGCAGAATTAGAAAACAAGAAGGCACTGGGGCGAACCCTGTTCCTCTCTGGCATGGAACTGACCGAAATTGCCGAGCGCATATCGGTCAGCCGTCAGACGGTCTCGAAGTGGGCCAATGGCGAGGGATGGAAGGAGGCACGCGCCGCCAAGAACATCACACGTCCGGAACTGGTGAACAAACTCCTCCTGACGATTGACAAACTCATCACTTCGGTCAACGAGTCCGACGACCCGACACTCATTGCGGGACTCGGCGACCGTCTGGCAAAACTCTCATCGGTCATCGAGAAACTCGACAAGAAGGCCAACGTCGTTGACGCCATCGAGGTATTCATGGCTTTCAACCGCTGGATACAAGACCAGGCTTGCTATGATCCGGAGATAACACCGGAACTCATCAAGGCCATCAACAAGTACCAGAACTTGTTCCTCAAGGAGAAGATGACCAGCATGACCACCGCCAACGAGCTCTAAACCATGGCTGCCATCACCGAGATAAAACGGGCTCAGGAACGCTGGGAGGAACACTGCCGCCAAATCCAGAGCATGACCGACACGGCAAGCCTGGTGCGCGAGGACGCCACACAGAAGGAGCAGCGCATTCGCCGCCTCCTGCGTGACTATGCGGCGTTCTGCGAGTATTACTTCCCGCACTTCCTCATCCTCCGGGACAAGTCCACAGGTAAGGCGATACGTACCATCCACAATGCGCCGTTCCACAACCAGGCGGCACGCAAGGTGAAAAGCACGCAGAACCTCAAGGCGGTCTTCATGTGGCCGCGTGGACACGCCAAGTCAACCCATTTCGACATTTTCATGCCATTATGGCTCATGTTCCAGCCGCAACGGCTCATCAACTTCATGGTGATTGTCGGCAAGTCCGAGGACAGCGCCGACCGGCTCCTGGGTGACATTCAGGCGGAGCTCCAGTACAACAAGCGCATCATCACCGACTTCGGCGAGCAGATGTCGCTCGGCAACTGGATGGAGGGAGAGTTCTCGACAAAGCAGGGCGTGAAGTTCCTGGCTGTGGGGCGGGGTCAGTCGCCGCGAGGCCTGCGCGAGCGTGAGGCACGACCCGACTACATCGTGATCGATGACCTGGACGACGACGAACTGTGCCGCAACGAGCGCCGTGTCCGCGAACTCACCCAGTGGGTCAAGGAGGCTCTTTTCGGTGCTCTTGACGTTGGTCGTGGCCGCTTCATCATGGTGGGCAACCTCATCAGCAAGACTTCTGTACTGGCCAACATCGCCGCCACACGTGGGGTGCATGTCTCAAAGATCTGCGCCGTCGATGCCAAGGGCAATCCGGTGTGGAAGGAGAAATGGACCAAGCAGGAGGCACAGGAGTATGCCGACTTCGTGGGCTACCGCGCCTGGCAGAAGGAGATGATGCACAACCCCATCAGCACAGGGGGCATCTTCAAGCATGAGTGGATTAGATATAAAAAGGTGGCACCGCTGCGCAAGTATGAGCAACTCATCTGCTACACCGACCCGTCGTTCAAATCGACCACTGCCAACGACTACAAGGCATGCCGCCTGTGGGGCAAACTCGGCAATGAACTTCATCTGATTGACACCTACGTCCGGCAGGACACGGTCTCGGGAATGGTGCGGTGGCTCTATGACCTGCACGAGCGCATCACCGAGGCGGGAGCGGCGGCATTGTTCTACATGGAGGCCAACTTCATGCAGGACATCATCCTTGACGAGTTCACCACCGAGGGCGAGATACGCGGCTACCAGTTGCCCATCATGCCCGACACGCGCAAGAAACCGGAGAAGGTGCAGCGCATCGAGGCGGTCAGCCCGCTATGGGAGCGAGGCTTCGTGTTCTATAACGAGGCACTCAAGGACAGCCCCGACATGCAGGTGGGCATAGAGCAGACACTGGCACTGGAACGGGGCAGCCGTGTCCATGACGATGCGCCTGATGCCGACGAGGGAGCCATCTGGTTCCTCCAGCGAAACACAAGACAACAGATTTATCAACCCAGGCTGACTCCGCGCAGCCACATTCCTAAAAACTCCTGGTAATATGTTCAATCTCATCAAGCGACTCATATTCGCATTCAAGTACAAGAGGGCGGTGAAGCGGGCCGACTACTTCCGTCACATCACCCACCGCAAGCACATGGTCATCCTCCTGGGCGGCAAGTTGCACGTCATCGCCAAGCAGGACATCAAAACCTTCATCCGCAAACGCCTCCTCAAGAAAGGGACCACCGTTGCCGATGTCGAGAAGATTGCACTTTACACAACCATTTAACAACGACTCGCCATGTTTATAACCGATGAAGACTACCGCGTGGTCATCGGCGAGAATGCGCTGAAGACCATCTCACAGGTGAGCGAGACCAACCGCCGGCAGGCCGAGGATGAAGCCGCCGAGGAAATCGCTTCTTACCTGCGACCGAAATATGACGCCGTGGCCATCTTCAACGCCATCGGCGAGCAGCGCAACTCCTACATTGTGATGATTGCCTGCGACATCGCGCTCTACCACCTCTCGGCATCGCTGCCGCAGAAGATGGGTACCGAGGTGCGCAAGGAGCGGTACGACCGCGCCATCAAGTGGCTCGAGGGGGTGCAGGCAGGCAAGATTGTGCCCGACCTGCCTCTGGCCACCGACGAGGAAACCGGCGACACGCTCCAGGGTTTCTCCTTTCATAGCGAACCGAAACTGACTAATAACTGGTAAGATCATGGGACTTTTTCAAGACATCATAGACCGCCTCAGCGGCAAGTATGTGCTGCACACGCCGCACGGTGATTTTAACCTGGCACGAAACTCCGACCGCAAGAAGTTGCACAAGATCATGGTGGACATTCAGCGAACCACCGACAGCCTCACGCGCCAGGATCTGGGCGACTGGCGCAGGGCCTGGCAGATGGCCATCAATGTGGACAGCCCCGACCGACTGCGCCTCTATCAGGTGTACCGCGACGTGGAGATTGACGCGCACCTCTCGGGCTGCGTAGAGCAGCGCAAGGGCTTCGTGCTCTCGCGCTCGTTCAAACTGGTTACACCCGACGGCGACGAGAACGAGGAGGCAATGGACTACTTCGACCAGGCCTGGTTCAAGCAACTCATGCGTTTCGCCCTCGACAGTATCTACTGGGGACACTCACTCATCGAACTGGGCGATGTGGTCAGCACCGAGAACGGGCTGCTCTCTCTCGACGGCGTGACGCTCATCGACCGCCGCCACGTGATTCCCGAATACCACCGTGTGGTCCGCAACATGGGCGATGACTGGAAGTCGGGCATCGACTACCATGAGGCACCGTTTGCCAACCAGGTCATCGAAGCCGGGCAACCGCACGACCTCGGCCTCTACCTCAAGGCGGCACAGCAGACCATCCCCAAAAAGAACGCCATGGGCTTCTGGGACACGTTCACCGAGATCTTCGGCATGCCCATGCGCATCGCAAAGACCACCTCGCGCGACGAGAAAGACATCAGCCGGCTCCAGAAGGTGCTCGACCTCATGGGTAGCACCCAGTCGGGCGTGATGCCCGAGGGAACCGAGATTGAGATTGTCGAGTCCTCCAAGGGCGACGCATTCAATGTCTATGACCGACGAATCGACCGAGCCAACTCGGAACTGTCGAAACTCATCATCGGGCAGACAATGACCATCGAGGACGGTTCAAGCCTCAGCCAGTCCGAAACACACCTCAAGGTGTTCGAGAACCTGGTGGAGGCTGACTGCGACCTGATCCGTGACTTAGTGAACACACAACTCATACCACGACTCATCACCATAGGCTTCCCGCTCAAGGGGCTGCGCTTCGACTGGGACTACTCCATCGACTACACACCCGAGCAGCAAGTGGCCTACGAGACGATGGTGCTGAACAACTACGAGGTTGACCCCTCATACTTCGAGGAGAAGTACGGCATGCCGGTGGGCGAGCGCCGGAGCAATGCCCCCGTCGCGCCCACAGAGCCGCCACAGGACGATAAAAAAACCGAAAGCGAGGAAACGCCCACCGAAGAGAACACAAGCCGCCAGGCGGCGACTGTTCGCCCTTTTTTCGACTGAGCCCCGTGGACTACGCGGGGCTGCACCAGCGTTACGCCGAAATCCTGGGTACCGCCACCTTCGCCTCACCTCGCGAGGAAATTGAGAAGCGCATCCGTGACCGGGTGGGCAAGGCTTTCGAGGGGATGATGCACGCGCTCTACCGCCAGGAGGGGGCGATGCTGCGGGTCGAGGTGATGGCCGAGCCGGAGGTGACCGACTTCATCAGCACACACGCCGACGCGCTCAACTCGTCGATGCGGCAGGTGGCGATGTCAGATGCCATGCGCCAACGGTTGGAGCGGTCTAATTTCATCTTCTCGGGCTTCAAGGCGTTTCACGAACTGAACGAGGCGTTTCCGTCGCTCATCGGTGAGAACGGCGAGCGCAAGCCGTTCGACACATTCCTCAACGAGGTGCATGCCATCGACGAGACTTACAACGTCAACTATCTGCGTGCCGAGTACAACTTCGTCAATGCCTCGGCCGACATGGCTGCCAAGTGGGAGCAGATTGAGGCGGACGGCGACCGATATAATCTCCAGTACCGCACACAGCATGATGACAAGGTGAGACCGGAACACGCGGCCCTTGATGGGGTCACGCTGCCGCCCAGCGACCCGTTCTGGGAGTCTTACTACCCACCCAATGGATGGAACTGCCGCTGCACAGTCGCACAGGTCCGCAAGACCAAGTACCCGACAACCGATCCTGCAGAGGCTTATGCCCGTGGCGAGGAGGCACTGCAGCGTGACACGCGCGGCATCTTCCGATTCAATCCTGGCAAGCAAGGCAAGGCGATTCCCGACTACAATCCCTACACCATCAAGCGCTGCCGAGACTGCGACATCGCCCAGGGCAAGACCAACCTGGCTCACATCCCCGACAACGACCTTTGTGCAGCCTGCCGTCTCATTCGTTCTCTTCGTGAAGAAATTCATGGCTATGATCCTCAAGTATGGGTTCACAATTATACCGGGAAAAATAATGACGGTTATGTGATGACAGAGCGGGATAGAATACCAGACGAATCAGCAGACAACAATGATATAGCCAAATACAACAAAGAGTTTGGCATGTGTAAGGTTGCGGCTGATAATGGTCATAAGGTTGAGTTTTTGAGCGAAAACAACCGAGCAGAGGGACAAACTTTCGATATTCGATTTGATGGAATACCTACAGAATTAAAAGCCACTATTGGCACAGGTAACATCGTCGGTTATTATAGTTATGCAAGGAAGCATCAAGGTGCAGAAGCTGTTTTCTTCCGTTTTCCGCATGGCTCAACGGAATTATTCAAGCGATTATCAGAAGCCAAAAGAAAATATGGTGGCAGAATATTCTATTACTATGAAAATGAGAATATAGTGATGGAATTCTAAAAAGAAAGGCCGATAAATCGGCCTCAGGCGGTACAACAGCCTTGCGGCCTTGTCCCTATCTTCATCGCTGAAGACATTACAAAGGTAATACTTATTTTTCAATTAGCAACTATCATGGACAAAAAAAATAAAAAACGCTACTGCATTGACGAGAAAATCAACCGGCAGGTACGCCGCGCCAGGATGAGGACTAAGACAGGCATCATCCTTTTCCTATCTGCCACCTTGGTTGCCGCAGTCTGTTTTCTCGTGTTTATCATCAGCTCAATTTTCTGTATCACTAAATAATCAATAATCATGGACAAGTTAACCGTCAACATCGAATTTACCCGCGACCAGGTGGCAACAGTGGCAACTCTCGCAGGTGTAGAACTGGACCAGGAAGTATGGGACAAGGTCACAGAGAAACCTGTAAACCTCAGCATGGGTGATATTGATGACAAAGAAGCCCGACTCGGTCTGTTAATCGCAATTGTAGGCATTGCCATGGACAAAGCCCTCTGACATCACTCAATAAAAAGCAACAACTATGGCATCATTATTTCAAGATTACGACGAATTTGTTGAGAAGTTCAAACCGAAAAAGACCACCGACGATTGCTATACACCCAAAGCGGTCTATGATGTCGTACTCGAGTACGTCAATGGCATCACATCGCTTGATGGGCGACACATCGTCCGCCCATTTTGGCCAGGTGCCGACTTCACTGAGTGCGATTATCCAGACGGTTGCATTGTCATTGACAACCCTCCGTTCTCAATATACAGCAAGATTGTGCGCTGGTTCCTTGCACATGATATAGACTTCTTTATATTCGCACCGGGACTTACCCAGCGCGTCGCAGGTGCGGACGTGTGCTATGTTGCCACGATGGCAGACGTCACCTATGACAATGGTGCACTGGTGCGCACCTCATTCACGACTAACATCATTAAAGACTATCGCCTGATGACTGCGCCCAAGTTGGCCGAGGACATCCGCAAGGCATCAAAAAAACCGACACGAGGCCAGCCTATCATATATGAATATCCCGATAACCTTATCACTCTTGCGCTGCTGGGCAAACTCAATCAGCGAGGCATCGACTTCTCAGTGCGTAAAGACGAGTGCGCAGAGGTGACCAATATCGATGCGCTCCGCCGTGTCAAGAAATCATTATTTGGTGGCGGTTTCTTGCTCAGCGAACGCGCTGCCGCGGAACGCGCTGCCGCGGAACGCGCTGCCGCGCGTGAGCGTCTTAAACTGACGCTCACGCGCGACGAGCTCGCCATGATCCCATAGTCTCACACATTCAAGTCGAACCGCACGTCCTCGTTGCCGGCAAGCAGCTCGCGCGTCCGATCGATGTTGTTCTCATAGATGTGAACATTGCCCAGAAACAGCGTGATCGACTTCAACGGCAGCTCTATCTGACGCGCCATCAGGTACAGGTGGTATATGTCAGCCGGAAGCCCCAGGTTGGCGTCGCTGCTGCGCTGGTAGGCGCTCAGCACCAATTCACCGTCATCAATCTGGAACTGCACCAGGCTCAGGCATGGTGCCTGGTTGCTCTCGGCATTGGTCTCGCCCAGGAACAGGACGTAGTTCTTGCTGTTGCGCTTCTCGCGGTTGATTCTGGCGAGCAGAGGCGGCAACTTCTCCAGATAGGTCGGGTAACTGTTGACCAGGATTGATCCGCAGTAGTCCCACCAGTTGATGCCAACATCTCGGTATTTTTCCACCTGACGCTCGCCCTGCATGAACAGGCGCAACTCGCTCTTCAACTTCTTGCGGGCGATGCCATGGCTCTCAAATATATCGAGCAGGTCGGCGGGTGTTAGGTGCAGCGGCTCATTCAACAGGTAGCGGATGTTGCCCTTTTTGTTGGTCTGGGTCTTGCCCTGGTCCAATACTTTGCTAAGGATTTGGTGATACTTATTCATGGCTCTAATGTGGTTTTAATGCCGTTCAAGCGGCGTTATAAATCATCATGTCAGTATAACTCGAGTTGTAGTTCATCTGGGCATGGAACTTCACCACATGACAGCCGGCAAAGGGATTGCCCTGGTCACGGTTCTTGCCCAGCCAGGAGCATAACTCAACGATGCTCGACTTGTTGCTGGTGAAGTAGATGAAGCGGTGGTCACGCAGCACGTTCAGCACATCAAGGTAGTCACTCAGTCTCCAATACATCTTGTAGGTTCCGGCTTCGGTACTCAGGTAGGGAGGGTCAACCAGGAACACCACACCGGGCTCGTCCTTGTATCGCTCAAACACCTCATGATAGTCGGCACTGGTGATGGTCAGCCCGTCCAGATAATCACCTGCAGGGGCAAAGTCGGTGGTGCGAATTTTGTTATAAAACACCTCTTTTTTCAGTTCCTCGAGGCTCAGTTTGTATTTCATTGAGAACAGGATAGAGGGCGACAGGCTGATGTAGTCCACACTGCCATATCTCGCCTCATGAGCGGCGATGGCATCTATCACGCGCAATCGCGCCTCGTCCTTGATGGGCGACCTCCTCTCAATGCCGGCTGTAATGTCACGCAGCCGGGCAAGCAACTCATTGGTCTCGGGAATACGCTCCAGACGCTCGCGGTAGTTATCGTAGTCGTTATATACGACCTTGCTGTTGGGTTTCTGGTGCTTGACGATGTGCGACAGCAAGCCGCTGCCGCCGAACAGGTCAACAAAGGTGGTGCCGTCAGGGTACTGCTCGAGCACCTGCATAAACGGCTTGGCGAAGTTCCGCTTCTGGCCCACGAAAGGAAGCGGAGCCGAAAGGTATAGTTTTTTCGTTTCCATGCAGCAAAGGTCGGTTTTTCTTGCCAACCGTGCCACACAGAAAAAAGCAATCACACTGCACCCAGCGTGCAGTGCTGGCCGAAGCGCTTCACCAGGCTATAGACCTTGCGCTCACTCACATGATACCGCTCACTCAGCACGGTGACGATATAGGTCACTTTCTCCCCCCCCTCGCGCATCGACTGATAGTCGCGGTAGAGGTCGATGTATCGGCAATCATCAGGCTTGGCTCCAAACTCATGCAGCCGGTTGAGCATCTCTTTGTTGATTGATAGTGCTTCAAATAGTGTCATGTCAAAAATATTTTGTACCTTTGCGGTGCGTTACTTATTTATAAACAGAACAACCCACGTAAGGTGGCAGAAGGTATATGCCTCCAGCCTCACCTTGCGTGGGTATCTGTTATTAAGTAAGTAACGCGACTTTTGACAGGGCTGGGGGCTTTTTATTTGCCCCCTCCTTTGCTATTCTATAACCTGCACATATAGCCCAACCAGGGCACTCAGGTCATGGTACACGGGATTGCCGGTGTCTCTGATGCACAGGTAGGTCACCCCGCCCTGTGAGTAATACTTGCCCTGCTCAAGGGCCATGTTGCCACTGTAAGGAATGGGATTGTCAAGCGTGCCAAGCTCGGGCTCGCCTTCGCCCTGGGCAACGACCTCGGTAAATAATGCGGCTGCTGCCGTCGGTGTCCAGTCGGCTTGCACGGTGTGAGCCTGCAGCACTTTCCATAACCTACCGTCATAATAGAGGCGCTCGTCCACAGCAACCGTCTGACCCATCTTGCTCGCCCATGTAGGGAACAATGCGGGAACCTCGATGGCTTGCTCATCGGGCAGGGCTGCAGTCTGACCTTTCAGCAGCTTCACAGCCTGCTGTAGCATCAACATACCGTCGGGCGTGAGCTCGCCATTGTCATGGGAGCCTTCTTCATCAGGCAAGCCGACAGGCTCAATGCCTTGCTCGGCTGCCCAAGTCATAGCCTCACGGGCGTACTGCTTGGCGGTCTTGCGCCATTCTTGTAATGCCTGGTACTCCGACAGGTGCTCAGGGTCAAAGAAGTTGTTAAGGCAGTTGTTGATCACCGCCTGCATCCGGTCCGGCGGGTAGCACTCGGTCACCAGTGCATCGACTATCGCGCTGTAACTCCACACTGCCGGAGGCAGGGTCACGCTGATCCACTCCCAGCCATCGGCGGTCGCGATTGCGCCCACGTTTACGGTTCTTATGTTTTGCCCCATCTCTCTCCGGGTTTCCACCAACGGGGGGCAGGTCTCTCCTTGACTTCTCATATTCTTCTAAGTCTTTTTTGATTAAATATCGTTCATAACTGTATCTCTTGCGAATCTTCACCAACGTAAAACGGCGTTTGACGTAGCAACATTGCCAGAAGTTGGGCACGTTGCGGAACATCTTCCGACGTTGGCGGTAACTATAGGCGTGCACGCAGAAACCCATGTAGGAGTTTAGGCTGCACACATGGTGCTTCAGCGCGGCAAGCGACTCAGTGGTGGGACCCTCCTCCAGGATGTGCTTGCACAAGCGCTCGGCGCGTGCGACCTCATTGGTCATGTTGCCGATGGTGCGATTGCTGGTGTATAACCGACCGGGCTTGATCACGCTGCCAACAAACTTCACACCCTTACGCACTTCCTGCAGGTAGAACTTGTCTTTGTGCAGGGTCAGCCTCAGGTGCTTCTTGAGCCACATGGTGGCCTTCTTGCGAAGGTCAAGGATGAACTGCTTGTCGTGGCAGATGACTACGGCGTCATCGACGAAACGCACATAGCCGGCATCCTTCCATGCACACTCCTCGAGCATGAAGCCATCAAAATACGAGAGATAGAAATTGGCGAGCAACTGGCTGGTGATGTTGCCGATGGGCATGCCCACATTGGGAGGCATGTTGAACAGGCTCTTGCTGGCCGGCAGGGCTTCCCATAGCCGCTCGCTCGAGCGACGCTCACACAGCAGTTGGGGCTGGTGCCTGACTGTGACCTCGGTGAGCCACAGCAGGGTCTCGAGATCATCACCTTTGTAGTTCTCGCGCAGCCATGGCAGCAGAAGACGCAGCAGCACCTCTTTGTCGATGCTCATGAAGAAACTGCTGATGTCTATCTTGCCAACCCACGCCTCACGCGTGTAACGCTCGCTCACGCGCTCGATGTGGGATTTGGCGGTCTGCACCGCACGCAGTGTGCCATAGCCTTTTCGACAGTTGAACGATACATCGCCTTGGCTGCGGAACCGCCACTCGAGCAGCGGTTCCAGCCGCAGCGTTATCCAATGTTGCACAATGCGGTCACGGAACGAGGCGGCGAAAATCTCGCGAAGTTTGGGCCTCGTCACCACGAAACAGAACGACTCGCTGGGCTTGTAGGTGCGCTCATGCACCTCCAGCACCAACCGCCACAGGTCGCGCTCGAACTCTATGCGGTACTCGTTGCACTGCTTCGCTGTCAGCTTGTGCCTGATACAGTCAAAATAGGCATCTATCCACCCCGATTTCTCTTCATTACCAAGTGCGACCACCGCTCGCACACCGTTGGAATTGTTCTTATTGTTGTTGTTGTTGACGGCGCCGCTCCCTGCATTAATGTTGTACGCGTTGGAAGCACTGAGCGATGATGCGTGCGTTACTCGTTTCCTAACTACGCCTTGCGCAGTAGCACGCCCGTTTAATAATGAAAGAGGATTCATAACAACCGTAATCGCTATGAATGTCTGTTACCGCGACCCTTCCACATCGTCAAAGAGGGTGCGCTGCCTGGGCTCGGCCTGAGCCTGGGGCTCCGGCTTTTGCTCGGGCAACACGGCAGCCGGTTGCTCGGCAGCCTGGCGCTCCTCGGCGATGAGGTACTTGGTCTTGCGAAGCCATTTTCCAGCCTGGTCAGATATGGAATTCATCATGTCCAGCATCTGGGCATGCTGGCCGTGGCTCAAAATGTCACGACGGACACGGTGCATGAGCCTGAACGTGGTCTTGACCGACGTCATGCGCATCACCAGACCGTTGAGACACTCGAGACGCTCCAGCCTGTCCTCAGTCTGGAAGGCGAGAACAACAAAATCCAGCGACTCTTTCAAGTCGCGGACAAGCAGCCCGCCAAGCTCCCTCCACGATACGGACTTGGGCAAACGGTCGGCCACCGGAATGGTCCACTCCAGCAACCGCTCGATTTCCCTGTAAATAGATGCCTGGTTTGGTTTCATGGCTGCAAAGTTACGGATTTTATCGCTAACTGCAAACTTCACACACTCCACTCGCCACTGTAGGCGAAGTGCTCGATGCTCTCAACGATGTCCTCGTGGTTGTGGTTGGTGTCACTGCCCACAAGGCGCAACGCGCCGAAGTGCTCACCGCTCAAGCCGACCACAGCGCGGCACACGGTCTCGCACAGGTCAAACACGTCAAGCGACTCGTCGCCCTGGCTCAGCGGTCCCACCCAATCGGTGACAATGTGCAGCCGGAGCGTCCCCTGGGTGTGATACCCGCCTTTGTCGGCACGCCACTCAATGGGGGCGAACTCGACAAACACAGCCGGGCGGTCCCAGGCCTCTTCCTGCTCGATGAACTCGACATTGTGGTTCCATAGGTCAACATGCTTGACCGGGGCGCCGTCGATGCCCAGCAACGCGGCGCAGATGGCTCTGTAAATCTCTTTTCTCATTGTAAATTGTATTCGTGCTCGAAATATTCTGTCAGGTTCTCTTCGATGATGTCACGCACGGCTTTCTCGACCTCGGGACTGGCACCCAGGAACTGGCGCTTGGGGATCTTGATGCTCTTGCCTTCTTTCATCAGGGCCATCCACTTCCAGAACTCGGCCTCGGTGCTCAGTTGAACGGTTCGCTTGTCATTGCGGCGCTGGCCGTTTTTCTTGCGGCCGAAAGAGCCGGTGGCCTCGTAGTATTTGTGCCAGAAGTAACGCTTCATCTTGCGGGTCACCTTGATCTCTCCGCCCTCGTTATGGATGGCAGCGTATGGCAGCGTGCTCTGGAACACGATGCCGGTGCTGTCGGCCTTGCTGCTGATGCTGCGGCGCAAGCCGCCGGTGTCAACCAGGATGTGACCGCCTGGACGGGTCGGTGACTTGCGGCGCTGCCACGACTGCGAAAAGAAGCCCTGCCGCTCGAAGTTCTTGTCAAACTCGTCGCCAAGTTCAACCTGGATGTCACGCAGGATGCGCTTGATGATGATGTCAATACCGCCGCTCATGGCTATTCAAATTGAATATATAACTGGGTGTCCTCGGGCAAGTCGTTCTTGGGGTCGGCACTCGCCTTGAGCAGATTGTAGAAGGTGCGCTCGCTGATGGCGTAGATGGGATAGATGAAACGCCGCCAGATCTCCCTGTTGGGCAACCCGTCCTTGACGTGCTCATCATATATCCGGTTGATGTCCGCCACGCGCTTCTGATAACTCACACCTCGTCTCACTGCCATACTGCAAAGATAATGTTTTTTGACGTAACCACAATGAAAAATGGGTGGCAAACTGCTGATTTACCGCCCATTACTTAACACAGTTAAAGGTTTACGCCCTTATTCGGTCTCTTCCTTCTTGGGATCAACATAGAAGGTCTCGTCCTGGACTACCTGGATGCCACACTTGGCCATCTTCTCCGTCATGCCTTCCTCGTCACGGTCAGCGAGCAGTTTGTCCTTGGCGACCTCCTCGCTGGTACGGATGAACGAGGGCAGGAACTCCTTCACCAGGTTTACCGCGCTGGCCCACGTGAAGCCTTTAAGGGTCTTCAACTTGGGGGTGCCGGTGCGGAAACCGATGGTGCCGTGGGTCATGTCGAGGCTCTTCTTCTTGGTGAACAGTTCTGCCTGGTTCTCGGTGGCGAACGCCTGAAGGGTGTCAAAGGCCTGGTCTCGTTCCTCGGCGAGACTGGAGAGACGGTCGGCGTGCTTCTCGCGGATCTTGGCACATGCCAACTCAATCTCGGCGTTAATCTTGTTGATCTGGGCATCGGCCTTGGCATACTGGCCAAAGGCTGACTCGGCGGCCTCACGGGTCACGCCGCTGATGATGGTCTTTTTCTTTCTTGTTGCCATTGTAATTGATAATTAAGTTTGTTACTAATCTTCAAGGGGGTTGGGGCCATAGCCTTGCATCCATTCCAAGGCTGCTTTGACGCCTTGCTCAAATGTCATGCCGGGCCATCGGCTGGCTCCCTCTTCCTCGCTCTCTACGCACTGGTTGAGCACGTTGTCGATTTCTTCATCTGTTGGTCTCATTTCGTTGTGTTTGATGTTTAACTTTCGTTCTCGCGCTTGTGGTTGATGGCTCGCATCTTGCGCGTCAATGCGGCCAATTCTTCAAAGTCAAGGTCGCGGAAAGGCTTGCCTGCTATGCGAGGATCTTGGCAAAACTGGTTCACACGGTTCCAGTCAGTGGTATCAACACCATACTTCTGCAACTGGTGCAGGGCACTCGATCGCAGGCGTTTCTGCTCGGATTGCCACTTCTCTCGACCTCGTGGGTCAACGATGCGCTCAAGGGCCTCGCACATCTCAACATACTCTCGCTCGGTCATCTCGTGCAGGTGCTCAGTCCTGCCCCATGTCCATTGGCTCACGAGTTGGCACTTGTGGCCATCGGGATCGCTACCGTGGTGCATCTTGTTGAACACGGCATAAAACCGTCGGAACCCTCTGCTCATAACTGCGCGCGATGCTGGTTGGTGCAATAATCGCGGTAAACCTCGCGGCAGTCCTCAAGGGTTTCAAGGATGGTAGCGCCGTCGCTGTACACGAGGGGCACTCCGTTGTAGGTCACATACAGGCCACCATTGTACTCGGCCACCTGAACCTTGCGCTCGGCATCTGCATCGATCTCCCGCCCGAGGCGTTCAAGACGCGCACGTTTGCGAGCCAGCCATCGGTCGCTCAGCCATTGCTTCAGTTGTAGGATCATTGTTCTCATTGTTCTTGTTGTTTCTGGTTTCACTTAATCTGATTCTTGCCGGGACCACACCCCCCATGTCACATACCAGGCAGCACTCGCCGCTGGCTTTGACCGGCCACGGGTTGTTACCCCGGCCGCTTACCTTCTGGCCGCAGATGCAGCACCGGAACTCATGCACCATCGCTGCCCTCCCTCTTGCTAGGTTTCCACTCGATGGTCACGAAGGCATCGACCTCGCCGCTGCCTTTGCACAGGGGGCACTCGCACTTGGTGCGGCGTCCATACTGGTCACTACCCCAAAAGAAACCATTACCGCTGCAGTAGTTGCACAAGTGGCCACGACTGGCGAGGGTCTCTTTGCTGCCGGGACGGAAATGGTCGGGGTGACGCAGTTCAATCATTCTTGTCGTTTTGCTCATTGTTCTCTGTTTTTTGTTGGTGAATATCTGTGTTCTCTTTGCCAAGCCAATATTTGGCGGCACCTTCTTCCCACACGGTGAACGGGACACCGGGACGGTCCATGTAGCGGCTCTTGCAGGAGGCGCGGAAGCCCTCGACCAGGATCTTGATATCGGCATCATACTCGACCTTCTTGGCGGCACGGCCTGCCGGACGCATGCCCTCGGCATGGCTCACAAAGATGAGCAGTTTGCCGGGCAGGGCTTCTTTCAAGGACTGGTACCCCTTGTAAGTGAGACCGCTGTACTGGAAACTGTCGATAATGGCGATGCCGGCGCTCTTGCGCTTGCGCAACCGCTCTATCAACTGCTCCACGCTCTCACGGTCCAGAACCTGGAAGCGGCGGTTGACCTCTTCCATGCGGTGACGGCGCATCGACATCTGCACACTCAGGCTGGTGCTCTCCTCCAGGCTGTCATAGACCACCTTGTCAAACTGGCACAGGTACTTGGCAAGCTGCATCACAAAACTGGTCTTGCCGTTGCCGGGGTTGCCCCAAATCAACCACGTACCACTCTTGGCGGGCTTGCCCATCGACGCCTCCCAGGCTCCGTCAAACTCAAGCCTGGGTATTCGCATGTTCAATATCTCGGTGGGACTGTAGGCGCGTTTCTTCATTTTCTGCTCTTTTTAAGTTCGGCTATCAGGGCATCGGCATAACGCACGGCCGACTCACACACCAACTGGCAAACTTTGCCGTCGGTGAGCAAGGTGCTGCCGTCGATATTCTCAAACAGGGTGGGCAACATCCGCATGGCGACATCAAGACGGCAACGGTCGTTTGCAAGGTCATTGGCGTCGCGCATCTCATGGTGGATGCCGATAAGGGCATTCATGGCCTGCATCTCAATCTGGGTCATGACGCACCTCCTTTCCTGATCTTCTCAATCTCGGTATAAATGCGGCGCAAACCGCCACCACTCAACGTCACGAGCTGGGCGATGTTAACGCCCTCGGGGGCGTTGACCTGGGCCACCATGGCGGCCTGGGCCTTGAGGAACTTCTGGCGCTCTTTCGCATCGGCAGGGGTGACTTTGCTGAATGTGTCACCGAAGCGGCTCAGCATCTCGGTATAGCCCACTTTCTTGCCCTCTATGGCACGGACTATCTTCTCCTGCAGGCCATCTGCTCCCATCATGTACCAACCGCAAGCGTGCTCGGTGGCATTCCACAAGGCTTTCAATTCAAGGAAGGCCTCATACTGCAGGTCGCCGGCCTCGTCCAGTATCACTATCGGGGTGTCAATGGTGCGAAGGTAGGCGACAAGGTCTTCATACACGTCACCATACCGACCATTGCTGCTCACGCCGAACTCCTTGGCAATCTTGCGCACGAGTTTGAGTTTGGTCTTGACCTGGCTGCAGTCGATATACACGGCGTGCCTGTGGGTCTTGACGTATGCGCGGGCGGTGAAGGTCTTGCCGATGTTGGGAATGTCGCACATGATCGCGCTCAGGCTTCCCTGCTGGCAGGTCTCGAGTTGGGTGGTGATGAATACCCAGGTAGGGGTCTGTGCGGCGGCCCACGCCATTTCCTGACGCAACACCACACCGAGGCGGCGGGCTATGCCCACCCAGTTGGCGTCACTCACTTGTCTCTCGTAGTTGCCCTTCTTGATGGCGTTGTAAACGCTGGGGGCAATGCCCAGGGCGACGGCATGCTTCGCGTCGCTGGGGTAATTCTCGCGGTCGGCGGCTATGGCCGACGCTATACGGCTTTTGATTTCTACGGTTATCTCCATTGTTCTAATCTGTTTTGAATGTCGTTATAATTTTGTTCTATACGCTGGCCACAGCGGCTTGCGCCACGGCGGCGGTGTTCATGTATTCGCTGTAGTCCTCGTCTTCGGGCTGCTCGATGGTCATTGGCACGGCCATGGCATTCGCGGCGGCCTGGGCGATGGCAGCGGTGGTCTCAGAGGGCAGCACTGCCACACGGTCAATCTTCTCCTCGCGCATCATCTTGTCGAACTGGCTGACATACTTCGACTGCTCGGTGTAGGCATCACGGTCGGCCTGTGTCTGCTCGGCTGTGGCCTCGTTGTACCGCTCCAGCAATTTGCAGGTGGCGATATACTTTTCACCCTGCCACAGGTACACCTCGCCGATATTGCCGGCGGCATCGGCAAGCCAGTAGGCCTCTACCTTGTTGTTCCTCGGCTCAAGTTTCTCAATGTCGCGGGGACTGGGCAAGCGGAACTGCTGGTATTGCACAGTGCAGAACATGTTTTGCTTGATGGTCGTGGCCGTGCAGTTGCCAATATAGCGGTACAGGTAGGGCTTGTCCCAAGGCTTCAGGTCGGGGTTCTGGCGGCTGGCCAGCACGTCCCAGCGGCTCATGCCGGGGTACATCTTCTGGTTGGGGTGCAACTGATGGTTGAAGGCATCAATGGCGGCGAGATCGTCGGCAACGAGTTGCTCAAAGGTATAGGTGGCCTCCTTGTAGGTGTTGTTAAGTTCGTCATACACCTTCTCGACCTTGGGGCGGTTGGCCTCCAGCGAGGCGTACCACCGGCCTATGCCCACCTGCATCCTTTTCTCCACACCGTATTTTTTGGCGCGGTTCAGGTGCTCGGCACGTTTCTCGCGCGAGTTGCCGGGGTTGCACCATCTGATCAGGGGGAACACCACACCGGCTTTCATAAGGCCGTCGGCGAAGTTCTGCACCAGGTGGTGCTCGACCTCGAGCTCGGCGGGCATATACCAGCCGTTGCGGTCAAGGGTCTGGAACATGTCACGCATGCAGTCCAGGAATAGGTCGGTGGTCTTGAGCCGGCTGTATGCGCGACCTACCACGCAGCCACTCACCACATCATAGGCATAGTAAGCCTTCACGCGCTGGCCGTTGCTCATGGGGCGAGGCAGGTCACGGTCGTCAAGCGAGATCTTGCTGAGGGCATACACGCCATTGCGGCGCACATGGTAGGGACGGTAGCGGTTGTTGAAGTCCCACTGGGTGTCGTGTAACTTGCTGCGCAGTGCTTTGTTCTTGGCGGTGTTGAGATAGTTGGCGATGGTGGCCTCACTCAGCACCAGCGGGTCACCGTTCTTGTCGGTGTAATTGGCGGGGTCATACCACTCGCCGGTCTCAGGGTCGGCGACGGTGAGCTCACCGCGCACAAACATGTTGTACATCTCGGCGACCGTCGTGTTATAGGGACGCTCAGGCAGACTGTCAAGGCTCAGGATCAGCCGCTCAATGCCATAGTTGACCTTGCGCGCGCTCTGGTTCTTGAACTTCTTGCTGATGAGAGACTCGTAGCCCTGTTTTTGGAATGTGGTGACACGTTCACGGAAACGGTGAGGCGACAGGGGCAACGTGTGGCCGAACTCGGCCTGGAAGTAACTGATAACACCCGTCATCTCACCCCAGTTGATGGTGGCGCCCTGCATGGCCTTGCGCATGATGTTGGTGTCGGCCATCACAGCCACCACAGCCTGCAGCACCGAGGCATTGACGGTGTACTCGTTGATCTTGTCGGGTGGCAAAGGGCTGCCGTCGGCAAAACGAAACCGGGTGAACCATGACCTGGCCTCGGCATCAACTCGGTAGTGACGCTCAAACCAGTCACGCAGCACGTTCTGCTCCATCTCACCATACTTGGCGGTGACGCGCTCACGGAAGCGGCGGGGTAAGGTGGCGACCTCGATAAGGGCATACTCGCCCATGCCGCCGCCACGGCGCACGACGTTGATCTTCTTGCGCGCGCTCAACTGTTTGTAATTGGGTACACTCATAATAGGTGCGAGGGTCTCAACCGGCAAGTCCTGGGGGGCACGCCCATTCAGCACGCGACTGTGACTCCAGTCGGCGACACCGTCCACGACAACCGGACGGTCGTCATAGGTCAGGTCATTGACCGATATACACAATATCTTGCCGTAATACTCCATGTCACAAACTCATTGCCATGCTGCTCACACGCGACTGCAGACGCATGAGGTCGGGAATAGTGTTAACTCGCTCCTGGGTGTGCTGAGCACCGTCAACATACACCGTAGCAAGACCGCCATGGAGACTCACCACCAGCTTCACACGCTTGCCGAAGGTCTGAGTCATGGTGCCGTCTGAGGTCTCATGGGTGGTCTCCATTTCTTCTCCCTGCCAGTTGGCTACACCGTGCAACTGGGTCAAGGCAACATAACGGATCTTGCGGGCACGGTCACTGTTGAACTTGAACGTCAATGCGTTCCAAACGGTCACACGGCTGCACTTGAACAGCTTGCACAAGTGCTTCTTGGCATCCTCGGTCACATAAATTCGCTTATCCATTGTTCTCTTCTTTTGGTTGGTTGATAATCTTGTCTTGAAGGGCGTCGATGCGGGCAAGCAGCACACACGCACCGGTGTAGTAAGGGTCAACAGTCGCCTCGTAGTCGTTCAATACCACGTCGGCGATGTCAAGGTACTGTTCAATCTCGTGACGAGCCGACTGGATGGCGGCGGTCATCTTCAAACCCTGGGAAGCAAGGGTGTCCTTGTCCAGGAAGTTGATAATTTTTTTCTCGCTCATATTCTCGTTATTTAATTACTTTTAATCGTCAATATTCGCTTATATCGCCAAATTTTCGTACCTTTGGCCGCTCTTAACATCGTTAAGACGCTGCAAAGATAGGTCATTTTTCTGACCTACAAAAATTTTATAAGACATTTTTATGACCACAAAGCAAAAAATTCTTCAATTTCTCGAATTTAAGGGCATTCCAAAAGCCCAATTTTATAGAGAAGCCAATGTCGCACCTTCGAACTTCAAAGGTGAGGCTCTCTATAGTCGTGACCTCAATGTTGCCCAGGTGGTCATAGTTTTGACCATGTACCCCGAATTATCACCTGATTGGTTGCTCCTTGACAAGGGAGATATGCTACGACCAATTAATGAGAATGGTGTTGTTGTAAAAGGCAATAGTGAACTCATTGATATAATTCGAGAGCAAGCGGAAGAAATAGGGCAACTCAAGGAGCGGATTGCGCAACTTGAAAGGGAAAAGGCTGCCGATGGCTCAAGTGCGCTCGATGTGGACACCGCTCGTTCTGCCCATGCAGGGTGATGCCTGAAATGCGAACCACACGGACGCACCCGTGACCCACACGCACCCACAAACTGGCCGCACGCACACATTTTAGAGCGACAATCCAGCTGCCAACACCCGCAAATGCTTGAAAATAGGGCAGTCACATACTATATAAATAAGGTGTAAGGCAGTTATTTGGTGGCTTTTTCCTCGCTCAATATTGCCAAAATCGCAAAATTTAGGGGGTCGCTCGGCTTGTTTCCCATTTTTTAAGGTCGTTTATTTTCTCGAAAATGTAACCCCAAGTGTAACCCCTCTCTTGCCAAAAATGTAACCCCAAGTTGTAACCCCAAGTGTAACCCCTCTCTGAAAATCGACCCATTTGGGCACAAAAATGGGGAAGCCTCTCAACCTCCCCGAACGGCATTCAAAACAACGCCGCCAGAATCGCCTTCTAACGGCGTTATATCCTCATTCTAAACCTCGGCCACGCCTCGGACTTGATATAAGCGTAGACTGCTTTATGATGGCCTTACGCGTTATTACTGTGCCGTTTCCGCTCAAGCCGGCATGCAGCAGATAGTTCTTAGTTGCACCAACTTGCTCAGCCGTTAAGCGTGTGTAAACGGTTGTAATACTGGAAAAATAGGAGTCGCGGCGCTTGCCAATCAAATGTACATGGATAACTTTTGCCATAG
>JAGHSP010000162.1 GCA_018065815.1 Candidatus Sodaliphilus limicaballi
GGTGCTTTTTTACGACTCTTACTCATCGCCAGCCTTCCAACAACTACTCCAGCGTATCGGTCAGTCAGAAACATTACAACTCTCAGCCTCTGCGCAAAGTCAGTTGCCACCAATTGTGCAGAACGATTCTGCACAATTATCAACGGGGAAAAACCAATTTGTGCAGAACAATTCTGCACAAATGCCAAAGATACTTACACTCACCATCATATCTAACCATCTTGAGATATTAACTCGTCGCAAAAGTCCCGAAGAACGACTCTTTTACATCCTATATACACATCGTGAACGCCTCAAATACAAAGAGCTTCAGCGCGTCATTACCAACGATGCATATGGTTCGCTCGTAGGTGGTGACAAAAGCAACCTGTCACAGGCACTCAAAGAGCAATACCCCGACTCGCCACTCCAGCTGCGCGATACCATATATATAGACCTCCTTGGTCTTCCGCAAAAGTTCAAAGAAACTCACTTGCGCAAAGCCATGGTTGAGCACATGAAGCAATTTATTCTTGAACTTGGCAAAGACTTCCTTTTCATGGAAGAAGAATACCGCCTTCCTGTGGGCAGTTCAACCTTCAAAAGTGACCTCCTTTTCTATCACCGAGGTCTCCAGTGTCTGGTAGCGGTAGAACTCAAGACTGGCAAGTTCCACCCACGAGACCTAGGTCAACTCGAGTTCTATCTTGAAGCACTTGATCGTGACGTCAAACGTTCCAATGAGAACCCCTCCATCGGCATCCTCCTGTGTCGCGAAGCCGCCAGCCTTCAAGTAGAATACGCTCTCAGCCGTTCAATGAGTCCAACCATGGTAGCAGAATACCAACGACTTCTCATTCCCAAGGAAGTTCTTCAGGCACAAATTGAAGAATATGCCCAGATAGCATTAGGCGACTCCTGAGAACAGTAGCACTCCCTCTTTATGACGAGCAGACAGAACCGTCCCTTTTATCTAGTTTTTGAAAGAGGATTATATGTTTTCTAGATAAAAAGAACCGTCCCTTTTATCTAGTTTTATCTAGTATAGAAAAGATGAAACACTTATTTTATTTACTTTCAATAATACTTTTTACGGGATGTACTTTTTACAGCCCCAACAAATTTAGTTTTCAAAAGCAGAATAAAGGAAACATAGACTCTATATGGTTTGTTTCAAATATCCAAGCGACGAAAATCTCGGATTTGACCGACATACTTGCAGTAAAAAACATGTTGACAGGTAAGAGGATTCTTAATCCGCAAAGCATCGTGAAAATCCCGGGGTGGGCTGGAACTATAAAAGTGTATAATGGAAATTCAGTTCAGTCTTATGAAATTCATGGAAAACTGTTTATAACAGACGACAAAAGATACTATACAGCTCCAATAAACCTCTCAACAGAAATCGATAGCATCATAAATAAATCAAACTTATAATTTTAATTATTAGTTACCCGGTAAACAGCTTTTTCCAAAAAAGAAATAACAACTAGTTTTACCAAAAGATAATCCCTGGCCAAGGGTTCCTCCCCGGAACCCCTTGGCTTTATTACTTTTTATTGAGGTGGTAGATGGTCATTGCCAGCGCTGCAAGCGGGATGGCTAATGGAAACAATATGGCAAAAATGTACCCGATGAATGCGAGCCAGTAGTCCACGGAGGTCACATGGTGCTTCATCGTGCTTGATGCACCGTCCTTGTACATGACTATGGTGTCGCTGCTCTTGTAATATCGCAGCGAGTCAAATAGTTCCAGCGGCAAGGACTTGTACACCACGTTGTCATCATCAACCGCTGTGAACGTGATATTTATCGTGCTTTGGTCGAGGGTGTAGGTGCCATAGGCCTCGTCGCCCCAACTGGCCAGCCCGTCGGATTCTCCCACGTGGCACTCCACATTGCCATCGCTGTCAAAGTCCAGCACGATTTGTTCCAACCCTCGGTATCCACTGCCTTTATAGGATCCTACCGGGCCGTCGTCGGTGCTGTTACCGCACGCCACCAGAGTGAATGCAAAAAACAGAAATATTATCAGTTGTTTCATTGCTAGTCCTTTTCATAGATAACGCACCTAGCCTTGTCTTTATTGCCTACGTCATGGTCACAATCGCCTTGCAAAGCACATCGAAACCGCCCTACTTTGCTGATAAAAACTAGATAAAAAGAACCGTCCCTTTTATCTAGTTTTTGCTTGCGGTCATCTTGTTGATGCGGTCGGTGAGTTGCGGGTATTTTTTTGTGGCATTGGCAAGTTTTCTGACAAACTCTTTAAATCTGGCATTGATTGCCAAAACACACTTTGTGCGTTCATGGTCACCGTAATCGATGCTCATGCGTATGGTGAATTTCTTGCCGAGAGTGGATCCATAACTCGTGCATGCTGATTGATATGCCATGAAATGGTTCTCCAGCAACTCAAACGTGCTTGCATCTACGGTATATACTTCCCATGGGGCGAAATGTTTTTCTTCTACCATCACCATGCCTAGCGTGTCAACGCCTGTGGATTGCCTGATTGCATACCAGATGCCTTCCGGGTTGTCACTCTCGCTGTAAATTTTTACCTTGATTTCTTTCTTTTTGCCTTTTTCCAAAGGGACACAAGGAGTGTGTGGCTTGTGGAAGTCGCTGCCTTGGGCTTGATGTGCATGAGCAGCCAATTCGGATGCTAGCCGGGGATATTTATTTTTCACACAGTCGATTAACCCTGTAAAGAACATATACCCGTCGTTTTCTTGGCTATATAATGTTTTTTGGAGCTGGTAGCTGCCACAGTCGATTGTGACGAGGTGCGTGCCGAAATCCATATAATTAAAATGAGAGCAGGAAACCAACCGCGGCTTATAGTTCATGACATAGTCTTTCATCGCACCGAATGTCGGCTTGTCAACAATAAAACGATGCTTGTGCAAGCTGTATCCAGCGTTTGTGTATTCGTCAAACCCTATGGAATCGGCTATGCTTGACTGACACACCTCTACATTATATGATATCTTGTCTCGAGATCCGATGTTCTCAAACCAAAGTTCCTCGGATTTAACTTTGTATCTGTTTGAGACTATCTCTGGAGACTTGAATAATGCTTGGAAACACTTTTGTCCGTCTATGCTATCTTCCAAGTAGAGACTTACTTTATTATCTTCGACCAATAGTACTGGAGGAAGATAAACTCCTATAGCAATCATCGACCCCCAATAGAGCTGTGGAATCAAACTTAAAGTGTATTGCTCGCCTTTCTTGATTTTCGGGAGATTTTTATCGGAATTTGTGCTTTGTGAAACCACAACAAAGACATCTGAGAAGTCGGCTCGTTTCAAGAAGATTTTATACCAGCCCTGCTTTTTCTTTATACCAACCACCCGGTATTGCGCAGGAGCCTTGAATGAATCTAAAAACAAAGCTTCTTCCTGAGTAATACCACGAATACAAGGGAATTCTTCAGCATTGTAGATTGTGTTATAGTCATAAGAGATAGAATCTTGCGCATAAACTTGCCCTGCCGCGGTTACTGCAGTGGCAAGCGCAAAGGTGATTATTGCAAATACAGTCTGTTTCATGCTCTTTTTTATTTATCTTTATTTTTCTAATGCAAAATTAGCACAAAAACCTCCTAATTTACAAATAATCACACCTCATTTTTCGTTTTACACACCGCTAATTTTCAGACTATTGCGAAATAAAAATCTCACAATGCCGTAAAATAGCCTCATCGGCGGAGATTATACGTTTTCTAGATAAAAAGAACCGTCCCTTTTATCTAGTTTTTTTCTGCTTATATCTTGTCGAGACCTTTTGTGTGTTTCTTCAAGTAGTAGAGTAGCGGATTTTTGTATTTAAGTAGTTTCCAGGGGCGGCTGGAATGGGGATGGTGGGTGACTGGCAAGGTGGTGAATAGGTAGTTGTGGAGGCCTGCTTTGAGGCTCTTGTGCGAGATGGCGACATCGAACCAATTCTTCTCGGGGTTAAGGGCGTCAAAGTCAAACACATTGAGAAGTGCAGGGGTGAGCAGTGAGCAGCAGAATGAGCAATGTTTCTTACTGTCAACTACCCCACTCCACCGTGCTGCATAGCCATAGGGGTAGTTCACCTTTCCGTTGTCGTCAACGGTCACACTGGCCGCAATACCGCAGTCGGGGCGTTCCAAAGCTCCGTCCACGAGCCCTTGCAGGGTGTCGGGCCTCACGGTCACATCACTCTCCACAATGAGCAGTCCGGCATTGTGGGCAAGGCACTGCTTCTGGCAACGGCGCAGCACAAAGAGATAGTTGGGTGACGGGTGCGAGGTTAACTCGCTCAGATTTACAATGCTGATATCGAGCGACTTGCACAATGCGGTGAGGCGCTCGGTATTCTCGGGCGTGGAGTTGTCGTTATAGACAGTGACAGTGTGCTCAATGCTTATATTACTGCCCGCGATAGCGCGCAATGTTTCCTCTGCGCTGTCAATGCTGTCCTTGACCGGTATTATGATGTGTATTTCGTTCATAATCTACCTAACAATCGGATTGTTCATTTTCACAATGCAAAATTAAGCATTTTTGTCGTTTTTTCCAATTTTGTATGTAATAACGACCCTTATCCACCTAAAATCATTCGGTCTCCTATGGCAATATTTGTCACTCGCACATGGTGAAAGTGATATTGCTGGCGTGGAGTAGCTGGTCGTAGGTGATGAAGTTGCCGTCGATGGGGGTGCCGTCGATGGTCACTCCTGACACGTGCATATTCTTCTCGCTCAAATTCTTGGCTTCGATGGTCACGGTGTGTGACTCGCCAGTCTGGGGCGAGGTGATGTCGATGGTCATGCGGCGGAACTGGGGTGCGCCCAGGGCGAAGACGTTGCTTGCGGGGGTCACGGGGTAGAATCCCATGACAGAGAACAGGTACCATGCCGACATCTGGCCGCAGTCGTCGTTGCCGTTGAAGCCGTCGGGGGCGTTGTGGTAGTTGTCGCGAATGGTCTTGCGAATGAGTGCCTGCGCCTTGCGGGGCTGGCCGCAGTAGTCATAGAGGTAGATGTAGTGGTGTCCGGGCTCGTTGTCGTGGCGATAGTGTCCGCCGTCGAAGTTCTGGTCGAGCTTTGCCGCAAATGCCTCGTTGCCTCCCATCATCTCTATCATGCCGGGGATGTCCTGCATCACGCAGAAGAGGTAGGTCCACTTCGAGCCCTCGGTGAGACCGTGGCGGTCGTGGTCGTTGATGTCGATGAAAGTGCCGTCGTACTTGCGTGGCAGCATGAACCCTTTCTCCTTGCAGTACTGGTTGCGGTAGTTTTGCGACCAGCGCATGAGTGCGTTGTAGTCGTCCACCTTGTTCATGTCGAGAGCCACACGCGCCACGCACCAGTCGTCGAGCGCATATTCCAGCGTGCGTGACACACTCTCGGCAGTGCGGTCGTCGGGTACATAGCCTATTGAATGATAGAAGCTTGCGCCAGCGCGAGCCTCGTATGACGTCCAGCGGTCTCGGTCGCCGTAACGTCGCTGGGTGTCGGCATCGGGAGGTGTCATTGCGTCCTTGCGCATCGCTTCATAGGCGAGGTTGACGTCATAGTTGCGAATGCCCTTCATGTAGGCATCGGCGATGACGGCGTCGGCATGGGTTGCAATCATGATGTTGGTGTACGACGGGTTGGGCCACATGGGCAGCCATCCGCCTTCTTTATACATGTTGAGCAAGCCGGTGATCATGTCGCCGGTCATCTCGGGTTCGAGCAGGGTGAGCAGCGGATGAGTGGCGCGGAAGGTGTCCCACAGCGAGAAGTCGTTGTAAGAGATGCCCTCGTGCACCTTGTCGTCCATAGCGCTGTAGTAGCGGCCGTCCTCGCTAAACTCGCGGGGGAAGCGGTAGTTGAGGTAAATGGCTGTGTAGAAGATGGTTTTGTCGTCAAGATTGTCGGTCTCGACACTCATCTTTGACAGCACATTGTTCCACGCCTCGCGTGTGCTCTGTGCCAGCGCGTCAAGGCTCTTGCTGCCCACTTCCTTGTCGAGGTTGGCACGCGCCTGCTCCACGCTGATGAATGATGTAC
Organism: Candidatus Sodaliphilus limicaballi; assembly: GCA_018065815.1. Taxonomy (GTDB): domain Bacteria; phylum Bacteroidota; class Bacteroidia; order Bacteroidales; family Muribaculaceae; genus Sodaliphilus; species Sodaliphilus limicaballi. The sequence continues at coordinate 6,011 of JAGHSP010000162.1, forward strand.
CCACGTGGGCTACAACGGGTTTGCCGTCGCTGTTGCCAAACTCCACAAACGCACCCATGCGTGTTCCGGTGAGCTCGGCCTTGTCGCGATACACCTTGTCGCCGTCCCAAGTACCGTGTCCCTTGATGGGTCGGTTGAAACGCACCACAAAGTAGCCTTTGAAATTGGGGGTCTCAGGGCCAATCTGCGCGCTCTGTCGGTCGGGGTTGTAGCCCACAATCTCGTTGTTATCGAGGTCAACTTTCACCCAGCCACGCAGTTTCTCGAGGCGTGGGCCGTAATCATTTGCCCAGTCGCCCAGCGCGGGGTTGAGGTTGATACCCTGCAAGATGACACGCTGCTGCGCCTTGCGGGGGAAGGTGAACTGCATCACGGCGGCACGGCTGGCAGCACTCATCTCCACATGGAGCTTGCCCTCGGGTGCTTGCAGGTCCACGCTGTAACGGTAAGGCGTGGCTTTTTCGCTGTCGTGGGTGTAAGGCAACGCACGGTCGCCGGGCAGGGGACGCACGTCGGTGCCTGTCTGGGGCATGAGCGACATGTAGCCGTAATCGCCCATCCAGATGGTGGGCTGATGCGAACCCATGAAGCCCATAATCGACTTGTCGTCATAGATATAGGCCATGGTGCCCATCTTGTTCTCGCGGGTTTGGGGCATGAAGTTGGTCATGGCGTGGGGTGTGCCCACGAAGGGGGCCGATCCGCCCTCTCCCTTGATGGCGGTGCCCATGAGGGTGTTCACGTAGTCAACCGGAGCAAGCGCCTTGCGCGCAGCATGAGTGCTGGCAACAGCCAGCAGAGCAATCACAATAGTTAGTATTTTTTTCATAATTCCTTATATTCACTATTTATTTTTTTCTCCCACAAAGACCCAACCGCATGAGTCGGTGGCACCCTCGTCGGTCACCACAACTGCCTCATTGGCTCCCGGTTTGAGTTGCACACCTTTGGCAATCCATGTATTATAACCCTTATTTTCAAGGGTATAAACCTTGCCGTTAACAGTGAGCACGGGGTTCTTGCAGTTGCAGTATAACTTAACGTCGGTCACTGCCTCCTTGCGCTCGGTGTCGCGCTTTGAGCAGATGTGCACCATGGGCTCGGGGTTCCACTGCGCCTTGTAGTAGTAGAACGCATCCTTGGGCACCTTGCGGTCGTAGGTCACCAGACCCTTATCGTTGATACCGAGCGCATCGCCCTCGTGACGGCCCGCGCTGGCAAAGTCAAACATGTTCCACACAAACGTGCCCCACAACTGTGGGCTCTCGTCGATGATGCGATAAGTCACCTCGTGCACAGTGGCTTGCCACTCCTCGGGGTGCCACTCGCCGTCGGTCTTGGGAGCCGACTTGATGTGCTGGTCGTGCTGCTTGATGCTAGCGCCGGCGCCATACTCGCTGATGGCTATGCTCTTGCCGCTGTCGGGCTTATAGTTCCATGCGATGGTCCACTTCATGTTCTCGGGATTGTCCCAGTACCAGCCGGGGTAGGTGTTGTGTCCCACCACGTCAGGAATCTGGTTTTCAGGACGTCCGGCATTGTTGGTCGCACCCACGGTGACGCGGGTGGGGTCCTCGCGGTGAGCCAGGTCGTTGAGGCGAGCCACAAGCAGTTCGGGATTAGTACCGTCGCCCAGCTCGTTGTAAAGGCTCCAGCAGAATATCGACGGGTGGTTATAGCTCTGGCGGATGAGTTCGACGAGCATCTCGCAGGTGTTGTTGTCAAACTCGGCATTGTCCTTGGTGCCCTTCTCGATGAAAGGAATCTCGGCCCACACGAGCATGCCCTCGCGGTCGCACAGCGAGTAGAAGTGCTGAGAATGAGGGTAATGCGCCAGGCGTATGGTGTTAGCTCCTATCTCCTTTATCATCGCCATGTCTTCATCGTGGTCGGCTGTAGAGAGCGCCCAACCTTGACCCTTGCGGTCCTGGTGGCGGTTCACGCCACGCAAGGGGTAAGACTCGCCGTTGAGGAAGAAACCCTTGTTATGGTCGATGCTGAACGAGCGCAGACCTATCTGCTCGGCAACCATATCAATAACCTTGTCGCCGTCCATCAGATAAACCTGGCAAGTGTACATCGCGGCGTCTTTCTTGCCGTTCCACAAATGGGGGTTTGGAATAGTCACAGGAAGCTTGACCTGATAGAAATCACTGCCGCGCTGCATAGTGCCGCCCTTGAACTCAAACATTATGACGGTGCCAGTGTGGTCATTGCGCTGGTCGTCAGTGAAAACAACGCGCAAACCCAGTTTGTTTTTCACCTGTGCTGTTAGGTCAACCTTGGCAAGCACCTCAAGCTGCGCCTCGTCGGCAGTAACCTTGTTCTGCTTGATAAACACGCCCTTCGAGCCGTGGTCGTTGACGGTGATGCCGTTCTCGGGCACAACCTCGATGCTCACCGGGCGATAGATGCCGCCAAAGACGGTGAAGTCGCCCGCCAGCGGGATAATGGTCTCGTCCTTCGCATTGGTGACACGCACCAGCAGTTCGTTGTCTTTTTCTTTGAGATAGGGAGTTGCGTCGGCATTGAACGCGGTGAACGATCCTTTGTGCTCACCTGCCAGATGTCCGTTGACATAGACCCACGCATGCTGGCTCACACCTTCAAAGTGCAGCACCACGCGCTTCCCCTTGATGTTCTTGGGCGCATCAAACGAGTATCGGTAGGCCCCGGCGCCGCGATAGTACTCGGGCGTGCAGCCATCCTCGGCATTCCAGCAGTGAGGCACCCTGACTTGCTGCCATTGCACATCACCAGTTCCCTCGGGGGCAACATCATGTTTCACAAACTGCCAATCACCATCGAGAGGCAGAGTACATCGAAATTGAGCCATAGCACCAAGCGCCACAGCTGCAATCGCCATCACAACAAACAGTCTCTTATATGCAGTCATAATAGAATAATTTTCTTCACATTGCAAAATTAATCACATTTACGCAAATAAAAAATCATATCCGTTGCACAAAATGCCACAATCGTGGAAATCCGTTTGCGATTTCCCGACCGATCTCTCGCAGAGGCACAGAGAAAATGCCATCATAGGGACTGTCCCTTTGATGGCATTTTCAATCTTACAAAAGCGCCCATATTATTTATAATCAACACATTAAACTTCTAAAATGCCATCAAAGGGACAGTCCCCATGATGGCATTATTGCTCCGACACCATGCGCCACACAGTTTTATAGTCTAGTGCGGCAATACGGGCTAACTGCCTCATACTCACACCTGCGTCAATAATGGATTTTGCATGCATGGCTCTTTTTGAGCGCGGCATCTCACGCAGCTCAATTCCCTGGCATACCTGTTCAACAAGCCTGCGGGCCTCAGAATCAGTCAGGCGTGATTTGTGAACTTTGTTTATGCGCACCTCGGCACTTACCTTCAATACCAGTTCCTTTATCTCGTCCCACTGTATCCCCGTGAACGGAAAAGATCGAGCACATACCGCAGGCATGCCAAGCGTTCCTGCGTATTCGTGCCAACTGCTCCACTCATAAGCATCGGGAGACGCAACCATCTCGGCAGCAACGGGATTTTGGTGTATGTAACGCAACAATTTTATGAAGTAGCCCGCATCTTCAACGGGTTCGCTCCTGTAGCGTCCCTGGAACAACGGCCCCAAACGCTCATAACGCTTGTTGAAGTAACTCACATAAGACACCAAGATGCGTTTCATCACTTCACCTATCGTTTCATTTCCTTCGGCAATCAGCAGATGGACATGGTTGTCCATCAAACAATAAGCATGAACCATGCAGTAGGACGGCAATGGCTTGTTATTTGAATCCACTGGTTCAGTCACGGAGCGAAGCACTTTCAAAAACTTACCTCGGTCCTGATTATCACGAAAAATATCTCTGCGATCAATACCACGCAACATTACATGGTAAACGCCTGTTGTACTAAAAACACGACTTCTCCTTGGCATAATATTTTCTATATATTTTGATATTTTGTCGCAAAGATATAAAACAATTTTGATTTATCAAGAAAAACAAAGCAAGAAAATGCCATCACGGGGACTGTCCCTTTGATGGCATTCAAGAAAAACAAAGCAAGAAAATGCCATCACGGGGACTGTCCCTTTGATGGCAAAAAGTGGCAGATTTTACAAAAGTTCCGACTAAAAAGTGTGGTAGAAACTCGTTGGCGGATGATGGGAGGGCGGGGGTCAGCGTTCTCGCGGGGTGGGGGTTGTGCGTTCGAATGCGGGGTTGTAACGTATGCGCCAGAGGTCGTAGTAGTTGAGCAAACGCAGGAGCCTCGGTTGAAAGTCGTTCCAGCCTGGGAGTCGCTCACCGCACCAAGCCTTCTCGGCAAGGGCGGCAATGCGCGGAAACACCATCATCTCGGCCTTCCACGGCTCGGCACAATACTCGGTCCACAAACACCCCTCGACGCCAAGCAGATTGTCACGCACGGCAACGGATGCCGAGTCGGGAACAAGCTGGCTCTCATACACATCGCGTACCGTGAGCGTGCGGCCCGCGCCAGGAGCAAGCTCGGTCTGCGTCGAGTCTTCGTGGCAGGTGAAATAGAAGTATCGTCCGCTGGCGTTTATCCACTTGTGGGTGGTATCGATGCGGCGGAGAGGCATCTTGGGACGCACGTGCCAACTCTCGACCACCCCGTCGGCGGGATCCATGCCCTCGGCACCGCCGTCCCAGCCTATCGCCACCTTGCCGTGCTTGCGGCACACCGCCTGCACATGCTGCATGAAGTGAGTCTGCAAGGCATGAGCGTCTTGCAAGCCGTGTTGTTCCATATACTGCTGTGTGGCAGTGCTTTCGTTCCACCACCTGGGTGCACACTCATCGCCTCCCACATGGATATACTTGCCAGGGAACAACTGGCACACCTCGTCGAAAACCTCGTCAAGAAACTTGAAAACCTCGTCGCTGGGCGCAAGCACATTGTTCTGGCGGTTGAAGATGCCCCACGTGAGCGCAGTGTGCTTGATTGAGTCGGGCGAAGTGCTGAACTCGGGGTGTGCTGCCAGCACCGCCATGCAGTGGCCTGGGACGTCAATCTCGGGGACAACCGTCACAAAACGCTCTTCGGCATAACTGATCACGTCCTTTATTTCTTCTTGGGTATAGTAAGCCTGGTAAGGGCGGTCATAGTATTCGCCAGGGAAAATGCCCTTGATTTCGCCATCACGGCTGCTGCCACGTTCGGTTAGCTCTGGATGGCTTTTGAGTGCGATGCGCCAGCCTTGGTCATCGGTCAGGTGCCAGTGAAACACGTTCATCTTGTGCAACGCCATCCAGTCGATGTATTGCTTCACAAACGAAACGGGGTAGAAATGTCGCACCACATCGAGGTGCATGCCACGGTAGTCATATCCGGGAGCATCCACGATGGTGCAGTGCGGCAGCCTGGGCAGGTCGCCCGGACGCGAAGGGAGCATCTGGATCAATGTGGTCACGCCATAAAACCGCGCCGCAGGCGAAACCGACGAGATGCTGACCCGACGGTCGCCAACAGTGAGCAGATAGCCATTAATAGGAGTAACCTCAACGTCATTTATCGTGATGATAGCATCGCTTGCGTTGTCAACGAGCTTGAAGTGCAGCCCCAGCTTGTCATGGCAATAATCCACCAGATACTTTGCAGCCGACATCGCACCGGGAGCAGCCCACACGCCGGCATCAACACCGAGCGAGAGCGTGCGTGACGAGTCAACGCGAGCCGACCTCACCGCCGGCACCACATCCACATTGCCAGCACCACACACCACCGCGACCAGAGTCATCAACACTAAAAACAGTTGCTTCATGCTTCAATCAAATTACAGAGGTTAAAAATCGACCACAAATTTAAAGGAATATTTCCACCTGGGCAAGCGGGCGAGGTGATTTTCTCCTGCGGGCTCACGTGAGAACCCGCGAGAAGTGCAAGGGGCTTGCGGGGAGGGCTTTGGGGGGTATATAAGGCATGGTGCAATGGCAAATAGGACATTTGTACTATTTTTTGAAAAAAATGGACAATAATAGGGAATTCCTTTTCTGTAATTTTGTACCTGTAATATTGGGCGCGTGACTTTGGCTCCCGAAAACATTAACAGCAACCAATGAAGAAATTTCTTGCCATAATAACCCTAGTCTTGTGCACGGCAGTGGCTGTGGCACAAAACTACCCGTATAAATACTATTTCCGCCACATTTCGAGTCCCGAGGGTCTGTCGCAGACCGATGTGAAGGCGCTTTTGCAGGACTCCTACGGTTTCATGTGGTTCGGCACCCGCAACAAGCTCAACCGTTATGACGGCAACTGCATCAAGGTGTTTGACATCCGCGACCAGAAAAACGGCAATTGCAACAATAACGTGTCGGCACTCTTTGAAGACGAGGACAAGCATCTGTGGGTGGGGACCGACAAGGGCGTGTTTATCTACAACCCCATCAACGAGTCGTTTGCTTTCATGGACGTTAAGGCAAATAACGGCGCCAAGATGACCGACTGGGTGGCCCAGATCGACAAGGACAACGACGGCAACGTATGGGTGATCGTCCCCAACCAGGGCATGTTCCGCTACGGCAAGGACAAGAAGCTCAAACATTACTCGCTGGGCACATCTTCTCACCCCGACCGCGGCACGCCGCAGTGCATGGTGCTCGACAAGAGCGGCAAGCTGTGGGTGGGGACCGACGGCAACGGAGTCTTTGCCTACGACCGCAACGGCGACCGCTTTGTCCAGTACATGGGCGACAACGGCGCATCGTCGATCATGGGCGAGAACGTGTACCGCATGAGCGACTACGGTGATTTCCTCGTGCTGGGTATCCATGAGGGCAAGCTGCGCAAGTTCAACAAGCGCAAGAACGAGGTGACCGACATCAACGCCCCCGAGGTGCACTACAAGATAATACGCGATGTGCGGTGCTACGACGGCGTGCTGTGGGTGGGCACCGACAACGGCATCTACATAGTTGACGAGAACACAGGCATCACCGAGCACATAGCCAACGACCCCATGTGCAGCTACTCGCTGCGTGACAACCAGATAGGCCGCATCTACCGCGACCGCGAGAACGGCATCTGGGTGGGATTCAACATGGCAGGCGTGAGCTACCTGCCGCAGCAGGGCATGCACTTCATGCGATATGTGCCGCTGATGAGCCCCGGCACCATCACCAGCAAGCGCATACGCGACATCGTGGAAGACAATGCCGGCAACATCTGGGTGGGCACCGACGACCACGGCGTGAACATCTTCAACCCCAACACCGGCACCTTCAGCCAGGCACGCCTGTCGAGCAACAAACCGCTCGCCATGCTTCACTGCGGCGACAAGATCTGGGTGGGGTTCTATAAAAACGGCATCGATGTGGTGAACTCGACCACAACGACGGCCTCTCACCTGAGCGCCGAGAGCCTAGGCTTGAACGACCAGAGCATCTACGCCCTGTGCGAGGACGGCAAGGGCCGCATGTGGGTGGGCAACGGCTGGGGCGTGTATATGAGCGAGCAGGGCTCGTCGAACTACACCCGCCAGGAGCAGTTCGGGTTCAACTACATCTACGATATCCTCGAGGACAACGACGGCAACATCTGGGTGGCATCGCTGGGCAACGGCGTGTTCTGCTACAATCCCGGCACCGGCAAGACGGTGCACTACACGCACAACGCCAACGACTCTACCAGCCTGAGCAGCAACTCGGTGAGCAGCATCCTCATGACGAGCGACGGCAACCTGTGGTTCTCGACCGACCGCGGCGGCATCTGCTGCCTCAACAAGTCAACCGGCAAGTTCAAGACTTACAGCCTGGCGCAAGGCCTGCCCGACGACTCGGCATACGAAATCATCGAGGACAACGACGGCAACCTGTGGTTCGGCACCAACAACGGCCTGGTGAAGTTCCCCCCCTCAACCGGCGCATGCTAGATCTACACCCCGCACAACGGCCTGCCCGGCAACCAGTTTAACTACAAGAGCGCGCTCAAGGCCAGCAACGGCATCTTCTACTTTGGCAGCAGCGAGGGACTCATCTCGTTCAACCCCCACTCGATGCGCGTCAACGAACTGGCGCCCAAGGTGTATATCACCGCCCTGCTCATCGACAACAAGGAAGTGATTCCTGGCACCGAGGACTCACCGCTCGACAAGAGCATCATCTTCAGCGACAAGATCACCCTGTCGCACGACCAGTCAAACATAGGCTTCAACTTTGCCGCGCTCAGCTATGTGATGCCCGAGGCCAACTCCTACGCCTACAAGATGGATGGCGTGAACAGCGACTGGATTGAGACCAGCAACTCTCACAGCGTCACCTATGCCAACCTCTCGCCCGGCACTTACACATTCAGGGTAAAAGGCAGCAACAGCGACGGTGTGTGGAGCGAGCAGGAAACCGTGCTTCACATCACCATACGTAACCCGTGGTGGAACACCATCTGGGCATGGATAGCCTACATCCTCCTGCTTGCGGGATTCTCGTGGTGGGCATTCCGATTCATACGCGCCATCAACAGCCGCAAGGCGCAAGAACGCCTGCAACACTTTGAGAGCGAGAAGGAAAAAGAACTTTACCGCACCAAGATAGACTTCTTCACCAGCATAGCCCACGAGATACGCACCCCGGTGACACTCATCAACGGCCCGCTGGAGAACCTCATGGATATGGACATCGTGGATCCCGAGATCAAGCGCAACCTCAGCACCATGAGCCGCAACACCAACGAGCTGATGGCGCTGATCAACCAGCTGCTCGACTTCCGCAAGGTGGATAGCAACAAGATGGACATCAACACCGTGTCAATCAACATCTCCAGCATGCTGCGCGAGTGGGTGCGCAAGTTTGAAGAGGTTGCCCACGCCCAGCACCGCTCGGTAGAGCTCATTGGAGCCGACGACAAAGCCTACGTGCTCGCCGACCGCAACTCGGTGATCAAGATTCTCAACAACTTGTTCTCTAACGCCGTGCGCTATGGCGACACATTCATCAAGATAACCCTCACGGTCGATGGCGACGAGACACGCATCACCTTTGTGAACGACGGCGAGACCATCCCGCCCGAGTCGCAAGAAAAGATATTCGACGCCTTCTTCCAGATGACCCACAATGCCAACGCCTCATCAAGTTCGGGCATAGGCCTGTACCTGGCTCACTCACTTGCCGAGCTGAATGGCGGCAAACTCAACTATGACATCGTGGACGGCAACAATTCGTTCACACTCACGCTCAAAACACTCAAGTCGGAAACCGCCGAGGCCATCGAGGGCAACGACATGATAGCCGACGACGAGCTCGACACCAGCGACGACATGCAGCGCAGCGAGATCATCCTCGTGGTTGATGACAATGCCGATCTGCTCACCTTCATCAGCGAGAAACTGAGCAAGCTCTACACCGTCAAGACGGCCGAAAACGGCGTCAACGCCTTGAAGGTGCTCAAGGAGCAACCCATCGACATCGTGATAAGCGACATCATGATGCCCGAGATGGACGGCATCGAGCTGTGCAAGCACATCAAGGGCGACATCGAGATGAGCCACATCCCCGTCATCCTGCTCACAGCCAAGAATGACCTTGACAGCAAGGTCGAAGGACTGCGCATAGGCGCTGACGCCTATATCGAGAAACCCTTCTCGTTCAAGTACCTGGTGGCAAAACTCGCGTCAATCTTCGACAACAAGCGCCGCGAGACCGAGGCGTTCAACCGCAAGCCCTTCGTGCCCACGGGCAACATGGGCATGAGCAAAGCCGACGAGAAGCTGATGAACAAGATCGTCGAGACCATCGAGGAAAATATTGAGAACCCCAACTTCGGCGTCGAGGTACTCGCCGAGCGAGTGTACATGAGCCGCAGCAGCCTGCACCGCAAGATCAAAGCCATCTCGGGCAGCTCACCCACCGACTTCATCCGCCTCATCCGCCTCAAGAAAGCGTCGGCGCTCATAGCCGAAGGCAGCTACCGCACCGGCGAGGTGTGCTACATCGTGGGCATCAATTCACCGTCATACTTCATCAAGCTGTTCCAGAAGCAGTTTGGCATGACCCCCAAGGAATTTGAGAAGCAGCAGCGTGCAGCACAGCAGGCTGCCAAGCAGCAAGAAGAGGAAGAAAAGTGACAAAGAGATACTTATATAAGGTAAAAAGATTAGATTAAAATATGAAAACATTGAGTTTTATCATCTTCAGTATTATTGCCACCTCGATGTGCGCAATGGGATCGTTCACGCCTGGCGAGAAGTGGGCCGACACCGACGGCCGTCACATCAACGCCCACGGCGGCGGCATCATGTATCACAACGGCACTTACTACTGGTATGGCGAGTACAAGGGCGACTACACCTACCGCTCACCCGGCGTGGGCTGGGAATGTTACCGTGCCGAGGCAGGCGGTGTGTCGTGCTACTCGTCAAAGGACCTATACAACTGGAAGTTTGAGGGCATAGCCCTGTCGCCCGACACCGTCAACACCCACAGCGACATCCACCCCACCATGGTCATCGAGCGCCCCAAGGTGATTTACAACGAGACAACAGGCAAGTTTGTGATGTGGATGCACATCGACAACCACGACTACAGCAAGGCAAGCGCCGGCGTGGCAGTGGGCGATTCGCCCACCGGCCCGTTCACCTATATTGAAAGCGTGCATCCCAACGGCCAGATAGCCCGCGACCTCACCGTCTATAAGGACGACGACGGCAAGGCCTACCTCATCTACTCGTCGGAGGGCAACGCCACCATGCAGATCTCGCAGCTCACAGCCGACTACCTCAAGACCGTGGGCACCTACACCCGCAACTTTGCCGACAAGTTCCGCGAGGCACCCGCCATCTTCAAGCGCGGCGGCAAATACTACATCGTGTCGAGCGGATGCACCGGCTGGTCGCCCAACGAGGCAGAATATGCCGTTGCCGACTGTATAACAGGGCCTTACACCACAATCAACAATCCCTGTCGTGGCAAGGATGCCGACAAGACATTCTATGGCCAGAGCACATTTGTTCTACCCGTTCAGGGCGTTGAAGATACCTTCATCATGATGTTTGACAAGTGGAACAAGGTCGATCTCATCGACTCTCGGTACATCTGGCTACCTATCAAGTTTGAGGGCGACGAACTCACCGTTCCCTGGCAAGACCAGTGGAGCCTGTAACCCGTTTCCACTGATTAAAAATGCTGTCCTTGCGGTTATATCACACTATTTTTCTACTATTTGCAACATCTGTTGCATAAGGCGTGAAAAAGTGTAATTAACTTTGCAAATGAAGATATATACACAAAAACTAATACACAAACGAAATATGAAATACGGTTTTACATTGAGCATGCTCCTGTGCCTGGCGGCAACCGCTGGCGCGCAGACTCCCGGAGCCAGCAGTAATATCAAGTTCCAGCGCGTAGCAACCCCCGTTCCCAAGCAGACAGCAGTGGGCGGTCAGCAAGCTGGCGAGTTCTACCACTCACAGTACACTGGCGCCGCATGGGGCGACTACAACAACGACGGCTATCTCGACGTTTATTATAGCGACCGCAACACTCACGTCAGTTCGTCAAACACCCAGTCCAACCTGTATCGCAACGCCGGCAACGGCACTTTCACCCGCGTGGCCTGGGCTCCGTTTGCGGCAACTGCATTCTCAACCCCCGTGTGGCTAGACTTCAACAACGACGGCCTGCTCGACATGTTCATCTCGGGTGTGTCATCATGGGGTTACCGTTGGGACGACGACAAGACAAACCTTGACCTTCCCAAGTGCCACCTGTATATCAACAAGGGCATCGAGGCCGACGGTTCTGCTTCATACGAAGAGATCACCAACTGCGGCGTTCGTCCCGTGTTCAACGGCCTGAGCGGCGGCAAGGGCCACATGGCAGCTGCGGCAGGCGACTTTGACAAGGACGGCTACACCGACATCATCCTCACCGGTTTCGACGAGCCCGCGCGCCGCGACACCGAGACTCCTCACCTCGCAGTGCGCACCTGCAAGCTCTACCGCAACATCAAGGGAGAGCGCTTTGAGCTCGTTGAGGCACCGCTGGCTAATGGCAAGCAGTTTGAGGGTCTGTGCGACGGTAGCGTGACAATGGTTGACCTCGACGGCGACTCATGGCTCGACATCGTGGCCAATGGTTACGACACCAAGCACGAGAGCTCGCTCCACATTTACTGGAACAACGGCGACGGCACCTTCACCGAGGAGGAAACCGGCGTTAAGGGACTCTCGGCCGGCATCACTGCCGTGGGCGACCTCAACAACGACGGCCGTCCCGACCTGGTGATGGGCGGTATCTACGAGAATACCAACAGCAAGAAACTCTACATCGCCCAGAACCTGGGCAACCGCCAGTGGAGACTCGTGACTCCCGAAGAGTTTGAGGGTATCGACGGCGCGCAGATCTCGATAGGCGACGTCAACCAGGACGGTCTCGTTGACCTTCTCGTGGGCGGTCACGGCCAGCAGCACGAGCACACCACATGGCTCTATGCCAACCAGGGCAACTTCAACTTCACCCCCGTTTACGCGCAGTATCTCGACACATTCGGCAAACTCGGCCACTTCAACCGAGTAACCCACGGCAACCAGCACCTCATCGACTATGACAACGACGGTTATCTCGATGCATGGAGCAGCGGTTGGAGCAACGGTATGTGCAGCAGCGGCTGCCTCACCGAGATTTACCGCAACACAAGCTCTACCAAGGGCGTGGCTGCCAATGCAGCGCCCGAGGCACCCACGTCACTCACCGCCATTGCGGGCGAGAACGGCCTCGTGACCTTCACCTGGGTTGCTCCCAGCGACGACTTCACACCCGAGGCTGCATTGCGTTACAACTTCTACATCAAGCGCCAGGGCAGTGAAAAGACCTTCATGGTTCTCCCCGCCGACCTTGCTACCGGCTTCGTGCGCGTGGGCAACACCACCGGCGCTATCCAGAGCTGCAGCTACAAGTTCAAAGTCACCGAGAGCGGCATGTATGAGTGGGGCGTTCAGGCCATCGACAACGGCAACCGCGGCAGCAAGTGGACATCGGCGGTCAGCAAGTTTGACGTGAGCGGCATTGACGACGTGAACACCAATGCGACCCAAGGTAAGGTGTGGGCAAGTGCTAAGACTCTTTACTACACCTCAATGGACAATGCAACTCTCACTGTTTACAAGGCAGATGGCAAGCTGATTGAACAAGCAGCAGTAAACGGCAGCGGTTCATTGAACATTGACGAGGCTGGCGTTTATGTTGTTGCTCTCACAAGCAATGGCTCGTCTTACACAACCAAGGTTATCATTCGCTAATAAGCATGACATCTAGAAGCATACTTTTAAACATATTCGCAATTATTTCACTGTGTGCCAGTGCCGAGGTTATACACCTCGACGGCACACAGTGGTTGTTTTCGCGCATCGACCGCACCACCCCCGTCAGCACCGCCACACTCGACGGCGCCGGGAAGACCATTGACCTGGGCGCGCCCAGCAAGGTGAGCGAGGTGGTGATCACCTTCGACGGCGACGCGGTGCAGTGGATCAAGGCAAATGCCCAGGTGAGCGATGACGGCAAGCAGTGGACGCGCGTCTCGAGCAAGGACGACATCAAGTGCCAGGCCAATATGGTCAACGACATCACTACCGTGGGTAACACCGTGGGGCTCACGCAGGTAACAGGCAGCACCAGCGCCATCGTGAGCGTGCAAGGCAGCTGCCGCTACGTCAAGGTTGAGCTTGAACGCACCATGGACAACGACAAGCACGACATCGAGGCTCCCGTGGCAACGATAGATGTCAACCCCATGGTAGATTACAACGTGATTCACGACGCAGCCACCGTGGCATGCGACGACAGCGCGTGGGAAAAAGTGGGCGTGCCTCACTGCTACAACGAGAGCGACTCCTACCTCAACGGCACCACTGGCGAACGCTGCTGGCGCGGCGAGGTGTGGTATCGCAAGCACCTCACCATCGACAAGAAAAACAAAGGGAAGCACATCTTGCTTGAATTCCAGAGTGTTAACATAGGTTGCACGGTATATGTCAATGGCCACGCCATCAAGGGCAACACCGCTGTGCCCCAGCCGGGTCCTGTGACCCACGTGGGCAGTTTCCTGCCGTTCACCGTGGATATCACCCCCCACGTCAACTGGGGCGGCGACAACGTGATTGCCGTGAACGTGAGCAACAAGAAGGACACATTCTTCACCTGGCCATGCTTTGCCGAGAACGAGGGCTTCGGCCAGGCAATGGGCGGCATCACCGCACCCGTGCTCATGCACATCAAGGACGACGTGCACATTCCCACCAACAGCTACTCGCCCACCGGCAAGTGGGGCACCTACTACGGCACCCTCAACGCCAGCAAGGACAAGGCGGTGCTGCGTTTCATGACCGCTGTGGATAACGACGGCGACCGCATGGCACGCGTCACCCTCAAAACACGTCTGCTCGACCATCGCGGCAAGACGGTGCTCGCATTTGAGCAGACAGCCATCGCCCCGGCGCATGGCTCGTGCACACTCGACCACACCGACTCTATCAAGAATCCCACGCTGTGGTACCCCGTGGGCGGCAGCGGCACACCTTATTTATATAAGGTAGAGGCCAAGACCTACGTTGACGGCAAGTGCACCGACGTGCACACCGAGCAACTGGGCATACGCACCATCACGTGGGACGATGACTACTGCTACGTCAACGGCGAGAAAACCATCTTGCGCGGATTTGGCAACCGCAACATCTATCCTGGCCTGGGATCGGCAGTCCCCACTGCATTCCAGTGGGAGGAGATTGCTCGCATAGCCCGCTGCGGCGGCAACTCGCTGCGTGTGGGCCACCAGCCTCCGTTTGTAGAAACCATCGAGGCGTGCGACGCACTGGGCGTGCTGCTGTTTCTCAATAGCGGCGACGGCGAGTGGTCGCTCAAAAACGAGCCCGCGCTCACCTACAAGCGAGAATATGACCGGGATGCTATCATCGCCTTCCGCAACCACCCGTCGATCCTCGTGTGGGAGTCAAACAACGGCCTGGCCTACGACGGCGTGAAATATCTGCCCAACTACACCCAGGAGGAAGCCGAGAAGTGGGATTTCTACGCACCGCGCATCGTGATGAACCGCGACGGCTATCCCCGCGAGTGGGACAGCAGCAAGCGACTCATGGTGGGCTATACCAACCGCTACGAGAAAGTCAAGGGCAGCCCCTCAATCAACACCGAGGTCTATGGCACAAACTGGAGCGGAAACCCCAGCTGGTGCATCGCCCGCCACGACTACGACAACGAGAAAGCGTTCACCCGCTTCTATGTGCAAAACTATCTCGACGACCTCAAAAACCACGCCTGCGGCTGGCTACACTGGATGCTCAGCGAGACCTACGGCGAGGGCTACACCATCTACCTCAACGGCATGCGCAACCAGAAGAGCCTAGGCTCGTGTGCCATGGACGGCAACCGCTTCCCCAAACTCCCCTACCGCGTCTATGAGAACGCGCTGTGGGTGCCCTACTCTACCCGCCCCGGCGTGGCGTTGCAAAGCCACTGGAACTACTCTGGCATTCAGAACGTTGACGCATGGAGCAACTGTCCGCAGGTGGAACTATTTATCGACGGCGTGTCACAAGGTAAGGTGACCCCCGACGCCAACACCAAGCAGTGCACATGGAAGGGCATCGAGTGGCGCCCATCTGTCGTCACTGCTGTGGGACTCGACGAGAACGGCCGCGAGGTGTGCCGCGATGAGATTGCAACCGCCGGCAAGCCTCACCGCATCGAACTCACCGTTGACCGCTGGAGCGACCGCCCCGACAGCGGAAACTTCACTCTTCGCGCCAACGCCAGCGACGCTTTCACCGTGACAGCCCGCATCGTCGATGAGCAAGGACGCTGGTGCCCGCGCGCCGAGAACAACATCACCTTTGAGGTTGAGGGCGAAGGCGTGTATAAGGGTTCTTACAACTTCTACATCACCCCGGGCAAGGGACTGTCTTACCATGCCCCGGGCGACCACGAGCTGCAAGCCGAGGGCGGACTCATGCGCGTAGCAGTGCGCACCACCTTCAACCCGGGCAACATCACCGTCAAGGCGACGTCACCCGGCTTGCTACCCGGCGAGTGCTCAACAGTTTCAAAAACTAGATAAAAAGAACCGTCCCTTTTATCTAGTTTTATCTAGTCGACAGCGTCAAGAAAATAACAAACATCTAGAAAATCTAGAACTATAAAAAAGATATAGACTATGAAGAAATCATTAATGGCATCGGCCATTACATTACTC
>JAGHSP010000074.1 GCA_018065815.1 Candidatus Sodaliphilus limicaballi
TTTCTGCATAGGTGATATTTTTTATCTAAATTTGCATCAAACAAACTAAACACAAGCATGAAACGATATTTAATCATTGCACTCTCTGCGCTGGTGCTTGCATCATGCAACAAGAAACCGCAGAAACAAGAGCAAACCTCCGAAACAGCTAAAACCGAGACTACTATTCAAGAAGTTGAATACAAGGCGCCAGAGTTTCTCTCGCCCGACCTTGCTATGCAAGACCTTGCTGGACATGTGAAGTCAATGGAATATACAGTGAGTGAGTGCGACGAGAAAGGACAAGTTCTCCCATCAGAGGGAATGTCGCTCTTTTTCTTCTTCAACGAGAAGGGATCTATCACCAAGGGCTACGTATCGACCAAGGAAGAAAAAGGCCCCAAGTTCATTCGCAACGAGCAAGGGCAAATCAAGCAGACCGAGCGAATGATTGCTGAACTCAACTTCACTTATATCAACAGTTTTACATATAACCCCGACGGCACAGTTGCCAGCGAGAAGGTTAATGGATATGAAGTTTCGTCACAGACCACCTACACCTACGATAACGGTGTCCTCGTTTCATCAATAGGCGAGGAAACAGGCGAGGGAATGACCTACAAGACCCGCAACACATTCAAAGTGCTTGAAGTGGACAGCCATGGCAGCTGGACTAAACGCATGTGCACCAGCGACGTCACTTACACAGAACAAGGCAACCCCAACGAGGAAAAACAGACAACTTACGCAATCGAGGAGCGTAAGATTGAATACTATCTCTAAAAAAGACAAACATTCAGCACATTGCAAGAAGAGGACGGTCACAACGATGCATCCTCTTCTTGTTCTTTGTTCTTGCGACGCTTGAAAATTCGCTTAAATCGTCGCACACCTTCCACGCCTAGTATTGTGATACCGCTATATTGGAACGTCTTTGCTAGACCGAACAAGACAATCCACAGCACGCCTTTCGTCTCAACACTGAGGGGCAGAGCCATCTGGGCAAACGATAAGATGTAAAATGGTATGCAGCACAGCAGCACTATCACTCCCGTGCGGAATGATAATTTGCTAAGCCAGGTTTTTATGGTTTCCAGTATTTTTTTCATATATTTTTTTCGATTTTCTTTACTGCTGATGCGGGAAAAAGCTCGGTGATATGGGCAATTATGCGCTGGCGGCACGGGAAGAAGCTATTTCATGCGCTGCCACTTCATCTCGTTTCCATTAGCATCATACTGCTTGCGCTTGCCCACTGCAGGTGCTGTGAGCCTGATGCGCACCACGGCCGTGCGGTCAAGGCTACGTGCCACGGCGGTGTCAAAGGCATCCATGTGACGGGGCAGGAAACGATGGCATATTAGTCGCAACGCATGACGCTTTTCCACGTCGTCGCTTACAAGCTCGGCAATGCCCTGGGCCGAAGCCGAGGCAAACTCCAATGTGAAACTATCGTCATGGGGACCAACAACTGGTTTGCAACGAGAAACGGCAGTGATGAACACTACGGGATTTTTATCGATTATACCGAGCTTTTTCCCTTCTTGAGCGCAATGGAAATAGAATGTATCGTTGCCATCGCGCACGAGAGAGAGCGGAACTGCATAAGGCAAATTTCCATCGGTCATGCTCACAGTCACGTATGGAGCACGGTCTATCACTTCAAGAGCCCACTCGGCACTCATCTCACGGTCTTTTCGTCTCATATCAGTTTTTCTATTTGTTTTAACATCGCATCGGGAAATAAATGTCTGATGTGCTCGATGATGAGCTGGCGGGACTCCTCGGGCGTGCGACCTTCTACATGAGGGGCAATGGGAAACAAGTCGGGGTACATCGCCTCGGGCGTGCAGTAACGAGCCACGCCCCAGCCATAGGTCTCGCCAGTGCGCGACACCTGGTACTCAAAGTCGGCGATACACACGTGTGTGCCCATTTGCAACTGCGCGATGAGCGAGTCAAATGCTGTGCCGTTGCGCTTGTTCACGATAGCGGCAGCGGGATCGTCGGGGTTGAAGGTTTTCCTGCGGCGGCTCAGTGTGAACCCGCTCTCCACTTTGAGACGCTTGGACAGCAGCGATTCATGCTCTACCAGCACTTCGTGGATGCGACGGGCATCATCGTCAAAGGCGGTCAAAGGCAGTTGCGACCGACGCCAATTCATGAAGTCGGGCAGCCACTCCAGACTGATGTAACCCGCCTTTTTACCGAAGAATTTCCCGTATGCACTCTCCCAGTTAGCGATAATGGGACCCTTCCACTGCCACGGTCCTTTCTCAAAGTCGTCTCCGAAAAGCAGCTCGGGAGGCGTGAGCTCTTCTATCGAAAAACCTTCGATGCCGTTTTTGAAAAATGGCATGAACCCCCACTCCTTGATGAGTCGTTCGAGTTGATATTGCTTGGTTATCTCCATTTTGATAAAAAACTACGGTTTCAACGGAAGAATTTGGTAATTCTAGCAAAGAGTTCCCACTTTATATACAATCCTGAATGAACCTTCGTTATAGCTGGTACTCGTAATCTTGAAGTGCCCAATTTCGGCCGTTGATACAACATGAGCACCGATGCAGGCACACACATCGTAATCGCCGATGCGCACAATGCGCAGCGTCTCGCTGGCATCCTCGGGCAACTTGTCAAGAACTACGCCCGCGGGGATAGTGTCGCGAGTCACATATTCGTAGGAGACCGGCAG
This sequence comes from Candidatus Sodaliphilus limicaballi, assembly GCA_018065815.1. GTDB lineage: Bacteria > Bacteroidota > Bacteroidia > Bacteroidales > Muribaculaceae > Sodaliphilus > Sodaliphilus limicaballi. Next base: position 2,675 of record JAGHSP010000074.1, read on the forward strand.
ATTTTCTGCAATAAGCTTATTCATTGTTGCCTCCACCTCCGTTATCTGGTCCTGGGTGGGACATGCGGCAAGATTATAGTTTATCTTACTTTTCTTGCGCTCGATATGGGCATTGCGCGACCTCTCACACCCGAACATACGCACCATGGTTTGGTTTAGCAGGTGTTCGGCTGTGTGACTAGGCGCATGCTCTGCCTTGTTATGTTCATTCAATAGTTGAGCCATTTGTCACTTCTGTTTTCTTGTTCCACCATTAATTTTATAATGTTATCATTACGTCCGCCTCAAATTTACAGCAATTCTTCGAGTTGGGCGATGTCTTGCTCGGTGGTTTCCCATGATGTGACAAATCGCACTCGTGACTCGATTTCTCCGCGCGGACCCCAATATTCGAAGGTTGCGAGTGCCTGAATTCTATCGATTACTTCGTTGGGCAAAACGAAGAATTGCTGGTTGGTGGGCGAATTGATAAACGACTTGAAACCCTTGTCTTCTAATGTTTTGCGCAATCTTTGTGCAAGTCCCACGGCATGACGACCTATGCGCAGGTACAAATCGTTGCTGAACAATGCCTCAAACTGCATTCCCAGCAGTCGCCCCTTGGCAAGCACAGCCCCATGCGCCTTCATCAGCGGGAAGAAGCGTGGCAACAGTGACTTGCGGGTACACACTACCGCTTCGCCAAAGAGAGCACCCATCTTGGTGCCACCTATGTAGAACACATCGGCAAGGCGGGCGATGTCGGGCAATGTCACGTCGGGCGACGCTGCAAGGCCATGTCCCAGGCGGGCTCCGTCGATGTATAACGGAATATCATACTCATGGCACACAGCGTTGAGCTGTTCTAGTTCGCCGAGCGAGTATAGTGTGCCTAGTTCGGAGGGGAACGAGATATACACAGCACCGGGAGCCACCATGTGCTCGTTGGTGTCGTCGGCATAGAAGTCGTGCAGATAGTCACGCACTTCGGCAGGGCATAGTTTGCCGTCGTGGCTAGGCAATGCTATCACCTTGTGGCCGAACAGTTCCACAGCACCCGCCTCGTGCACATTGATGTGTCCTGTCTCGGCGGCAATCACACCGTCGATACGGCCCAGGATGCCGTCGAGCACAGTGGAGTTGGTCTGCGTGCCGCCCACCATGAAATGGACTGCGGCTTCGGGCGTGCCACACGCCTCGCGAATGAGATCCTTCGCACGAGCACAGAAGTTGTCGCTGCCATATCCGGCAGTCTGAACCAAGTTATTTTTCACTATTGCGTCAAGCACCTCGGGGTGTGCGCCAGCCATATAATCGCAGTCAAAGTGTATCATAAAATTTGCTATTCAGGATAAATCATTTTGCGCGTCACGCCGCCATCCACAGTGATAGTTTGGCCGTTGACAAAATCGTTTTTCTCCTCACACAGGAATAGCGCCATGCGGGCAATGTCGCCCGGCTCGCCCACACGCCGGCTAGGGTGAAAATCATGATCCTCGGGGCGCAGCACTTCGTCCTCGTTGACATGTATCCACCCAGGTGCAATGGCGTTGACAGTGATGCGGTAAGGTGCCAGCGAGATCGACAGCGCATGAGTGAGCGAATAGATTCCGCCCTTGCTCGCCGCATAGCCCTCGGTGCCCGGCTCACTCATCAGGTAGCGGCTTGAACACAGGTTGACGATGCGTCCGTAGGCCGTATTTCCGTTGCTCTCGCGGTGCCGGGCAAGAAACCGCGAAGTGATAAATGCCGAGCGCAAGTTGGTGGCAATCACGCGGTCAAAGTCCTCGACAGTGACCTCGGTAATGGGTTTGAAATTGCCCACGCCCACGTTATTGATGACCACGTCTATATCACCCCATTCGTCCGCTAGGCGTTGCAGGCAACGCTCCAAGGCATCCTTGTCGCACACATCGCAGGGCATGAACAGCGTGCCTGTTGCAGCTGCCACGTCCTCTCCTCCTGCCTCGTTGATGTCGCAGAACGCAACCTTATTGCCCTGGGCAGCAAAAGCCTCAACCATGGCTTGCCCCAATCCGTGAGCGCCACCGGTGATAAATACCCGTTTCATGAGATGCCTATGAGCTCAATTTCAAAAACCAGAGTCGAGCAACCAGGAATACCAGGGATGCTGCGCTTGCCATAGCCCTGCTGCCACGGGATATATACCATCCAGTGGTCGCCCTTGTGCATGTGGCACAACGCGGTGGTGAATCCAGTGATCAAGTCGTTCACACGGAATGCCTCGGGACAACCGCGTTCCCACGAGTCGTCAAAGACACTGCCGTCGATGAGCGAGCCACGATAGTGGCAGGTAACCACACTGCGCGGAGTCACAGTGCCCTGACCTGTACCCTCGCCAAGCACTTCATAGAGCACGCCGCCTTCGAGCGATTTCACACCGTCCATGTCGGCACGCGCCACCATGAACATTTCGTTTTCAAAGCGATATTCTTCCTTGTTTTTTGCCATACAACAGTAATTTAGACTATAAAGATAGTCACAGTTGACGAGGTTTGCAAATATTTTTCCACAAGTTGCTTCATTTACCGAATTTTTAACATAACTTTGTGGCAAGAATAATTATTCAGCTATGGTATTTGGGGTAATATCCCCCCGCGCTGATCTCACGAGTCTCAAAAAATTAACAACAGATTGCTCTGACTTAACAGGAAAAGAAATTATTCTAATTATTTCAATTTCTTTCAGTTATTATT
>JAGHSP010000116.1 GCA_018065815.1 Candidatus Sodaliphilus limicaballi
CAGTTAATAGTTCTTTTAGTCAAAAAATTAGGTTTATTTGGCAGTCGCTTTTACGGCTCTTACCGAGCAACCGTTGTAAACAGTGTTGTTTGACGTGCGGTTGAAGCCTTCGCCCAGGTTAAGTTCAACTGCCATCCAGTCAAGGACAGAGTTGAGGTCGCCACTCCAGTAGTAACCATACATGCCGGTGTGGAACACATTCTCCTTGTAGCGATAGCCTGCCAAGGGAAGGAAAATCGAATTGCCGTTCTCGGCAGTGAACTGAATGCCGGGCATGTCGTTGACGGTCACTTGCTCATGCTTGAGCGTGAGCAGTTCTTCAAACTCGGCTGCGGTGGGCATTCGCCATCCGTCGCCCAGCTGCTGGGTTGCGATGTCATACTGGGTGCCGCCGATTTTCTTGGGGCGTGTCATGCCTGGGTAGTCGTTCTTGTTGTCGCTGGTTTTGAGACCGGTGGGATCGGCCCAGCCGTAATATCCGCCACACTCCTCGGGCGATGAAACGACCTTGCTCGGCTGGGTAACGTCAATGTTCACATTGGCCCACTTGACGCTCAGCCCCAGGTCTACCTCTTCGAGGGCGCTCAGCTGGATGGAGTCAAATGTAATTTTAGCCACACCCGAGCGGGGAATGCTCAGCTTGGTGCCGTCTTTCTGGGTGATCACAATCGAGCCCTTGCTGTCTTGCGCCAGTGCAGCAAACGGCATCACGAGTGCCAGCAAAAGAATATAAGCTAATTTATTCATTGTGATTATTTGATTAGTTGATGAACTATGGCAAATTCTCTGAACCGCCAATCGTGAAGAATGCGGTCCAGAGAATTTCTATAGGGTTTTATCTAGTATCGTGATGATAACCAGAAGTTTTATTAGCGAAGCATCTGGCCAGCTACGTTGTAGCGAGCGTTATCCTTAACGATAACAACCTGACCGTTCTCGATCACCTTGTAAACCTTGCTTGCCTTTACGTTGAGGTCGTTAACACCTGTTACGACTGTCTTAACGATTTCAACAAAGTTGTTATCCTTCCAGTAAGTGAATGTGCACTCGTCGCCAATCTCAACAGAATTGAGGTGGATAGTAGATTGAGCCTCGCGGGGATCAACAACAGAGGGTTCACCAAACCACATAGCGCCAGCATCGCTAGCAGCAGTGTTTACGTTCACGCCCTTGCCGCCATAAGCTGCAACAACTGAATAGCTGCCATCGCCATTGTCGGTGAGTTCCTTCCAAGACCAGTCAGCGTCTTCTCCAGTTCCCCAAGGATGCTTCATGTAGTAAGTGAGAACCTCGTCGCCAGTCACGGTCACGGTCTTCTCCTTAGCGTTGTAAGTCACAACAGCATTCTTCACTGTGCTGCCAAGTGCCAGGTTAGCGCCGTTCTCAACGAGAGCATAGGGAGTACCCACTGCCAGCACGTCACCTTCATTACCACCCAGGTTAACTGTGCTCCAGTCCTCGGTAGCAACCTTGAAGCTGCCGCTCAACTCATCAAGAGAAACAGTGTAAACGCCGTCTTCGCTACCAGCAACAAACTCATGGGTAGTGCCCCACCCGTTGAAGTCGCCGCGCAGATATACCTTGGGAGCATCAACCTTAGGAGTAACAGTGAACTGAACAACGGGGAAACTTCTCTCAGCCTCAGCGCTACGGCTTCTCATGCCACTCTCGGTGAAGTCATATATTGTGCTGCAATTTTTATCGCTGCTTGCATTTGCCTTATCTTGGTCAACAAAAAAAGCAAATTCACTTTGGCACCAGTTCTCACCAGTTGCCTCGAAGCGAATGCGCAGACCACCGCCAGTGTATTCAAAGGGGGTGTCAAAAGGACAATCAAGGTAACCAGTACCACTGTAAGCCTGCAGTGTGCGCTCGTCCATGAAGTAACCCTTACCTGCTGTATCATAAACCTTAGTCATCTCGTCGGTATTTCTGATAGCGCCCGAAGTTGCACCCACTACCTGAGTGTCAGTGGTGTTCTCAAGCCATACGCGCAGGTGAATGTAGGTCATCTGACCGCCCGTTACTGCAAATTCGAGCTTAGAAAGATCACCTGCAGGAAGATCCTTGAGGTCATCGGCTGTGTAAACAATTTCCGAAGAGCTGCACTCATAAGATGAATACCAGGGGAACTTGGTAGTTGAAGAAGCACCTTCTAGACTACCTACTTGCACAACGTCCTGTGCGCTAACGGTTGCCGCACCTGCGAGCAACATCAAAGCTAGTAAACTTTTCTTCATAATAGTGTATTGATTAAAAAATTAAACTTCAAAATAACTGCCTTTACAGCAACAAGATACCTAATATTGCGAATCCAAAGATTGACTTCAAATATCTTTTTGCTGTGCAAAGATAATAAAATTCCCGCAAATATGAAAAAGTATTTAAAAAA
>JAGHSP010000286.1 GCA_018065815.1 Candidatus Sodaliphilus limicaballi
GTTCACGTCGCCCTTCAAGCCGCTGTCGTCTCCCTGGATGCTGTAGAAGTCCTTCCAGATGCTGGTAGTCTTGTAAGTGTTTACGCTTGCCTGGGGTACTATAAGCTTGGTAGTCTTGTAAGTAGTGAATGCATCGGCGTTATCAACAATGGGAGGATTCTTGGTCTTAACAGTGAGTGTGTTCAGCGCGCTGCAGCCGTTGAAGGCCTTGCTGCCAATAGAATAGAGGTTCTCGGGGATTACAAACTCAGTGAGAGGACAGCCAGCAAATGCACTGTTGCCGATGCGCATAAGTGACTTCATCTTGTCGGTTGACACGCTTGTATAGTTAGCATTAGCAAGGCAGTTGTCGCCAAACTCTGTTATGCGGTATCGCTTGTTGTCGCCGTTGCTCTTATCAATCTCTACATCGGCAGCACTAAATTTGCCGCCTTTGCTCACTGCAGCAACTGCAGGGTGGTAAACATACTTGGCATAGCCAAAGTACCTTTGTCCTTCATAGTCACCAATGGAGCTATTAGTCACGGTCATGTAATAGACTGTATTTCCGGGAGCTGCATTGTTATAGGTAAAGTCGTGACCACCTGCTGAGATGTTCTTTGCCACGTATTTCCAGTAATTTTGTGCTTTATATTTGTCAACACTCTCGGTGGGAACGTAAATCTTGGTGTTTTTATTCTCTAAGCCATCAATAATCCATACATAGTCGCTGTGCTTGAAGTCTTCCATCTTGTCGTAATCGACATTGAGGACAAGCTCCTCGAGTTGGTTGAGACCATCGAAGAATAGACTATGAAGCTGGGTAGCCGATGAAGAAATACGCATCTTCTTGATGGGGTTGCCATAGAAAGCACTAGCTCCCAGATACTTTATGCCATAAGAGAATATCAGGTCATTGGCAATCTTACAGTCTTCAAATGCATGGTTTTCTATAGTCTTGAGGTAGGGGTTGAGGTTGAGCTTTTTGATGTGGCTACGATACACAAAAGCTTTCTCCATGATTTTTTCTACATTCTCGCCCAGTGTAATGGTGTGGCACTGATCGCCAACGCCGATGAGATGTGTATTGGCAAACACACGGGGACCAATGCTTGTTACGGCATAAGTTTTGCCCTCGGGGTCTTCGATCTGCTCAGGAACTATGAGCTCGCCACCCACCTGGGTATCGATATAACGTGTCTCCTTCATTACAAGGCGAGCTTGACCACCGTAAGATTTGCCGCTTTCAAAGCGGAAGAACGTACTGTTGCTGGTCACTGTAAAATATGTAAAACACTTAGTCTCGCCATTGTCTCTCTTATAGAAGCGGTCAGAGAACATAAAGTCGTAGGCTGTAGCGTCGCGGTTAAATCGTTGCCAGTCTTGCCAGTGGTTGGCAGCCTTGTAGGCTTCCTCGGCTTCTCGGGGAATATACAGGTCAATCTTCTTGGCGCCAGCAAACATCGACGATGTTATAGCCGGGGGTGTGGTCAGGTTGATGTATAACATTTCAAAATCAGGGCAATTGTTGAATGCATGCGTGCCCAGGGAAGTTAACGAGCTGGGGATTTTTACACACATCAGTCTTGGGCAGTTGGCAAATGCGTAAGACCCAATGCTTTTTACACCATAAGGAAGATATACAAGTACAGTAGGACACTCTGAGAAGCATGAGGCATTAATGCCAGTCATTCCGGGCATGAAATCATTTTCCACGATATTAATTTCACCGCCGCGGGGCCACAACTTCAGGGCATAGCTTCCATCGGGCTCTTTGCTGTACAGCGCACCGTTGTAGTCCTTAAAGTTCTCGTTATAGCTCGACACCTTAAACGACTTGATTGCGGTTGTGTTCTTGTCAAAGTCACGATAAATGCTCTTAAGAGTGCTGGGGATGTAGAACTCTGGATTCAAACTAGTACATGAAGCAAATGCGTTAAAATCAATCATTTCCAGTCCCTCGTTGAGAGTCACGGTCTTGAGAGCTGTACATTTCTCAAACGCTGACTTGCCTATAGTGGTGAGATAGCGTGAACCGGTAAGGTTGACTTCGGTAAGTGGGGTCTGGTAATAGCATGCGCTATCGGCAATGGCTACAAGTTTATAGGTGTAACCATTAACGCTATAGGTGCTCTTGTTTAAAACGAGAGATCTTCTGGTCTCTGTATCGATGAAGCCTGTAAGGGTAAATTCACCGTATGTCAGTCTTGTGGGAGCCTTTGTAACACTGAAACACGCTCCTGTGTCATAGATGAAGTCATAGCCCGACTTGCTGCGGCTGATGTACTTGAAGTGTGAGAACGCTGCATGTTTCTTGAACAGGTTCACTACATCTTTAGTGCCACTCCAGCGCAGATACAGGTACATGTCGGCATTCTTGGGGAATGCGTCGGCATGGATATAGGCATCATTAGGGTCTTCGTTTGTGTAAATCACCAGGTTTAGCTTGGTACAACCGGCAAATGCGTTAGCCGAGATGTAAGTACATGAGCTGGGAATTCTTACCTGTTTCAGGTTAGTACATCCTTCAAACGAACTCTTGTAAATGGCAGTGTTGCCATAGTCGATTGTCACGGTTGTGATGTTGGTCTTGCCCTTGAAGGCGTACTCGTCGATGCGGTCAACCTGGAATCGTTGTCCGTCATACACAATAGTTGTGGGAATACGCAGGGCAAGATCATTCTGTGCAGCACCTGTGGTGCTAAGACCAGTAACAGCTGCAATGGGGAAATTCTCGCCCATGGTAGTTGTTACGACGCGATAACTCACGTTGCCGTCCGAGAAACGGTCTCCGGCGGCAAATCCCCATGCCTGTACGGCAATTAAGGCAATAGTCAATAGCGATAAAATTTTCTTCATATTTTTGTTGTTTTGGTTAATTATCGTTTTATGTAGAATACGTCAATTATTGCAAAATTAACAAATTATACTTGCTTAACAAATTACCCCTCCTACTTTTAAGATTTATTAACGGTATATCAGGCGATTGGCTTTTTTGCGGACACCCCGCGCGGATATCACTGATAACACAGATTTAATAATAACTGAAAGAAATTAAAAT